>JAFAWL010000325.1 GCA_019241805.1 Actinomycetota bacterium | reverse complement strand
GAGTCACCTGCTCAGCTAGATCCGCCGGACGTGACGGCGCCCGACGTGACCCTGGCCGATGACACCGGGGCTCATCAGACCACGGCCGATGACACCGGGGCCGATCAGACCACGGCCGATGACACCGCCGCCGTTGAGACGACGGATCGGACTGCCACCGACCGCGTTGCGCCACATCCGGGGGAGAATCCCACGCCGCCGGCGCGCGTCCAGCAAGTCGAAAGCTCAGACATCCCACGCCCACCGGCGCCTCGGCCGGCCGCCGAACGCCAGCGCCGAGACGCTCAACGCGCGCGGTCGAGCGCCCAGGCGCCGACGGAGCTCGATCCCCGCGACGATTCCGAACCGGAGGATCCGGCCACCCCGCGAATCGATCCCGAGGCCGAGGCGATGCGGCTGCTCGAATCCGCCTTCGGCGCGCGTCCGATCGAGGACTGACTTCGATGGCCGACGCCCTGCTGCGGCTGCGGGCATGGGGCCATCCGGCGATCCGGGCCACGCACGACAAAACGCTCGAGTTCGCCGTCGAGGAGCAGATCTCCGCGCGGGCGACGTGCGTGGTCGCCGTCGGCACGACCACCTCGGGTCAACCTGAGCCGATCGCCGGCTTGATCGAGGTAACGCTCACGGCGCCGCCGGAATCGTTCACCTTCACCGCGCTGGGCAACTCGGCCTGGCAGCCGGGCTCGACGCTGATCGTCCGGCGCAGTCGCCTGCGTCGACCGGACACGTTCGCCACCGATGCCGACGCGACCGCGGCCGACCTTCCGCGTTCACTCGTACGCGCGCTCGCCGACCCGGGCACCGAGGTGCTCATCGACGTGCGACGAGCCGGCCAAGCGGCCGTCGGCGCCGTCGTCTTCGCGTACGCGCCGGCGCTCTCGACGACCCGACTTGCAGCCGAACTGGTCGCGGCCGACCTGGTCCTCGCGCCGGAGGCGGACGCGCGCGAAGCTGTTCGGGCCGCGCGGACCGCGCGGGCCACGAATCACAACGCCCGGAGCCCGGTCGGCGAAGAGGCCGCCGACGTCCTGGCGCACGGCGGCCGCCTGCTCTGCGTCGCCGCCACGGTCGATGACGAAGCGGTAACCCGCGCTCTCGCCACTGCTCCCGAGGCTCGGATCGAGGTGCTCGGTCTACCTCCGGCGGCGGCGCTCACCGCGACCGCGCCCGCCGGCGCGCAAACGCTGGTCGTGCCGGCCGGTTCGCCCGCCCGAATCGCCGAGGCGGCAGCGCTCGATCCCGGAAGGGCGATCGTCTTCCGCGTCGACGCGGCCGACCTCGATCGCGTGCTGGCGCGCGTCGCCGATACCCGCCCGGCTCGAGCAACCGCTGCCTACCTCGCCGTCGGTGCCGGCGTCGGCGAACGAGTCGTACGCGGGTCGCTGACAGATCTGCCCCGGCCCGAGCGGGGCGTCGTCTGCTGTCGGCTCGACCCCGTGCCGACCGCCACCCACCAGCGCAGCGGCATGGTGGGCGACGAGCTGATCGGCGCGCTGCTGACCGAGGGCGTCGCCGCGACGACGATCGCGCGGGCGCTGGCCTCGACCCCCGGCTGGAGTCGCAAGCGGGCCTACGACCAGGTGTTGGCCGTCAAACAGAACCAGGCGATCGGCCCGTGATCGTCCCGGTCACCGCGAGAACCTCGAGCCGGTCGCGACTGCTCGTGAGCCGCCGTGTCCACGAGGTCGACCACGACGCGATCTCGTCCGGGTCGGGATACCACGCCCGTTCCACGCGCCACCCCGCGGCGGCATAGGCCACCGCCAGTGGCCCGGTGGCAGCATCGGGTGTCGGTTCCTCGAGCGGGCCGACCTCTGGCACCCTCGGCCGCCACGCGTGGAGATTGAAGGTCACGAGAAACCGCGAGACCGGACGGCATGTGGTTGCCAGTCGCTGCAGCACGTCGGGATCGGTGCCCAGCATCGCTCGCAATAAGCTGCCCCAGGGCATGAGCACGTGCACCTCGGTGATGTCGCACAGTTCCGGCGGCAGTTGCTCGACCGGCGCCCACACGAACAGCAGATTCGGTCGTCCCCGCCCGGCCGACTGTTTGCGCATGCCGTCCTTCGCGGCATCAAGACCGATGACCAGACGGTCCGCCCGTTCCAGGGCGAGCTGCCGCGCATGCTTGCCGTCACCTGTTCCCACGTCCAGCACCGCGTCCGTGAAACCGGCGCGCAACTGGCGGAACTGCGCACCGTCGAGTTGCTCGACGTTTCGGCCCCGAACCACCCGCACGCTGGGTGAGCCTAGCCAGCGCCGCTCTTCGTATGCCGTCTCGTCACCCGAGCCGGATACCCTTGGGACTCAGGCATCGACAGAGGGCGGGAGCGATAGTGGCATCGCGAGGCTCGGGGTACGGCGGCGGCCCGCCGAACATGCAGCAGTTGATGAAGCAGGCCCAGAAGATGCAGGCCCAGCTAGCCGACGCGCAGGCGGAGCTGGCCGATGCCGAGGTGTCCGGAAGTGCCGGCGGCGGTCTGGTGACGGTCGTCATGAGCGGTGCCCGTGAACTGAAATCGATCACGATCGATCCGAAGGTGGTCGACCCGGACGACGTCGAGACGCTGCAGGATCTGGTCGTCGCCGCGGTCCGCGACGCCGCTCGAACCGCCGAGGAGCTGGCGGAGCAGACCATGGGCCCGGTCACCGGGGGCATGGGCGGACTCGGCCTGCCCGGCCTGTGAAGCGCCGGCCACACCGGTCGGCGTCACCGGCTGAACCCCGGTGATGTACGAGGGGCCTGTTCAGGACCTCATCGACGAGCTGGGGCGGTTGCCCGGCATCGGACCGAAGTCGGCCCAGCGGATCGCCTTCCACCTGCTGGCCACCGAGCCCGCCGACGTCGAGCGGCTGGCCAGTACGCTGCGCCGAGTCAAGGACGAGGTTCGTTTCTGCCGGATCTGCGGCAACGTCGCCGAGGACGACGAGTGCCGGATCTGCCGTGATCCTCGGCGTGACCCGGCCGCGATCTGCGTCGTCGAGGAACCCAAGGACGTCGTGGCGGTCGAACGCACCCGTGAGTTTCGCGGTCGTTATCACGTGTTGGGCGGCGCGATCAGTCCCATCGACGGCATCGGACCGGACGATCTGCGCGTCCGAGAACTGATGACGCGGCTGGCCGACGGGACCGTGACCGAGCTGATCCTTGCGACCGATCCGAACCTCGAAGGTGAAGCCACCGCAACCTACCTCGCGCGCCTGGTCAAGCCGATGGACATCACCGTCACCCGGCTGGCCAGCGGGTTGCCTGTCGGTGGTGACCTGGAGTACGCCGACGAGGTCACCCTCGGCCGCGCGTTCTCCGGGCGGCGCACGGTCGACTGAGATGACCGATGCGCTCACGGCGACGATCCCACCGCCGCCGGCCCAGCCGCGTCGACGACGGAGCCGGGGCCTTTACTGGTTCGCACTGCTGGTGGCGCTCGTCGCGTTCGTCGGAGCCGGTGTCGTCGCGGTCCGGTCCTACCTGGCAGTGGCCGATCCGGGTGCGGTCGTCTCGGACTACTTCGAAGCACTGGCTCGCGGCGACGCCTCCGCGGCCCTCGGTTACGGCGACGTCCCGGATGCCGACCACGACTTTCTCACCTCCGAGGTACTGCGCCGGCAGTTGGACGTCGCCAAGCTCGGCGGCGTCGAGGTGCTGTCGAGTAGCGAGGACGGCCGCACCGCGCGCGTCAACATCAGCTATCCGGTCAGCTGGCCGTCGGGCAGCCGGACCGTCACCGATTCGGTGCGCCTGCACAAGGCACAGGGGCGATGGCGTCTCGACGCGACCGCTGCCGTCGTGTCCATCGCACCAAGCGGCGCGCTCGACCGGCTGAGCTTTGCCGGCACCTCCCTGCCTCGGCATCCGGTGGCGTTGTTCCCCGGCGCGTTGCCGATCACCTTCGACACCGACGTCATCGGATTCGCCCCCGGACAGGCGATCGCGCACCTCGCCGATACCGGCGCGCTTGCGCCCAAGGTCAGTGTCACCGCGGCCGGGCGGCGGGCCGTGGCCCAAGCACTGACGACGGCCCTGGGTAAGTGTCTGGCGGCCAGCTCGACCAACCCGGTATGCCCGCTACCGCCCAACCCGAGCGGCCTGCGGGTGGTCCCGGGCTCGCTGCACGGCCGGACGACGACGACCCCCAAGCCCGAGGCATCACTGACCTCGGCCGCCGCCGGCGTGATCGAGGTGACCGGCACGGCCGATGTCACCGGCAGCTACGCGACGCTCGACTTCAACAACCAGGCGGCGACACAGACCGGAACCGTCGCGGTGACCTTCGCCGCGCACTGCTTCGCCAAGGACGTGTCCGCGCTGGCCTGGGATGTGCCCGGCGCATGAAGGCGACAACGCGTCGCGCGGTGAGACTGGTGCGCATCGTGGCCGTCGCGACGGTCGTGAGCTTCGCGGTACCGGCCGCGCCGGCGTTCGCCGCGCCCGGGCCGCCGGACGCACCCGAGTGGTGGTTCGACCGCTGGAGCGTCCCGGCCCTCTGGCAGGCCGGCGCCGACGGATCAGGCGTGACGATCGCCGAGATCGACAGCGGCGTGAACGCCTCTATCCCGCAACTGTCCGGCAGCGTCCTGCCCGGTAAGGATTTCGGCTCCGCCGGTGGCGACGGACGGATCGATCGTGAGATAGACCCGTTCGGCCACGGCACCGCG
>JAFAWL010000317.1 GCA_019241805.1 Actinomycetota bacterium | reverse complement strand
GGTCAAACCCGCTCCGGCGGTCGCGCCGATCGCGAGAGCGGTCGAGTACATCGCGGTCATCCCGCCGATCCGATCGGGGAAGTGACGCTTGACCAGACTGGGCAACAGGATGTTGCTGACCGCACCCCCGATGAGGCCGACGGTGCTCAGGGCGAGGAACACCCAGTAATTGCCGACGATCGCACGAGTGGCCAGTCCCACGGTCATGGCTATCAGGGAGATGACGAGGAGTCGGTGCTCGCCCGAGCGTCGAGCCAGCCGAGGGGCAGCAACGCCGACGACGGCGAAGACGATCACCGGCAACGACGTCAGCAGTCCGGCCAGCCCGCCACCGATGTGCAGCCCGGCTTGCAGGTCGTCCAGCACCGGTCCGATGCTCGTGACACCGACCCGCATCGTGAGGCCGGTGAGGAACATCGCGACGATGATCAGAGCAGCGCGGGTCGTGCGGTCGGGCAGATCTGGTTCGGTCGGCTCGCCGAGATGCGTGGCGGCAATCGGCGCGTCGGTCACGAGTCGCTGCTGCGCTGCCAGATATTGATGCCGGCCTCGACGGCGTGCTCATCGATGGCGGCGAGTTCGTCGGCACTGAACTGGAGATTGTTGAGTGCGGCCACGTTGTCCTCGAGTTGGGCGACGGAGCTCGCGCCGATCAGTGAAGAAGTGATCCGCGGATCCCGAAGCGTCCACGCGATGGCCATCTGGGCCAGTGTCTGACCGCGGGCGGCGGCAATGTCGTTCAGCGCCCGGACGTGGGCCAGATTGTCGTCAGTGAGCATGTCGGTCGACAGGCTGCCCGGGCGCGCCGCGCGTGAGCCCTGGGGGACTCCGTCAAGGTAGCGTGAGGTCAACAAGCCTTGCGCGAGCGGCGAGAACACGATGCAGCCGGCGCCGGCCTCGTCCAGCGCGTCGAGCAGCCCCCGCTCGATCCAGCGGTTCAGCATCGAATACGACGGCTGGTGGATGAGCAGCGGTGTGCCGAGCTCTCGCAGTAGGGCTGCCGCTTCCCGCGTGCGCTCGGGTGAGTAGGACGAGATGCCTGCGTAGAGCGCGCGACCGGACTGGACGGCGGTATGCAGCGCGCCCATCGTCTCCTCCAGCGGCGTGGCCGGATCCACGCGGTGGGAGTAGAAGACGTCGACGTAGTCCAGTCCCATCCGGGCCAGCGACTGGTCGAGGCTGGCCAGCAGATACTTCCGCGAACCCCATTCGCCGTACGGACCTGGCCACATGTCGTATCCGGCCTTGGACGAGATGAACAGTTCGTCGCGGTACGGGCGGAAGTCCTCGGTCAGGATGCGGCCGAAGTTGTTCTCGGCCGATCCGTAGGGCGGCCCGTAGTTGTTGGCCAGGTCGAAGTGCGTGATGCCGAGGTCGAACGCGCGACGCAATATCGCTCGTTGGGTATCCACCGGCCGGTCGTCGCCGAAGTTCTGCCACAGTCCCAGCGACACCGCCGGCAGGCGAACGCCGCTGCGGCCGCTGCGGCGGTAGGTCATTGAGTTGTATCGGTCACCGGCGGCAAGGTAGCTCACCCTCTCGATAGTAGGAAGACGACGCAAGGCGGCCACCGACGGTCGGCTCGATGACCGATGTGCCCGGAGGCAGGCCAGTTACCCCCGTCTGATCAGGTACCTATGCGTCTCGACGCTCGTGCCGTCGAGGAAGCCACCGGCGCTGTCTACGAACTGTCGAACCGATGGATCGTCACTGTGGTCGGCGTCGGCGGCCATTGGTACGTAGGCCGCGCTGAGTGAATGGTCGTCCTCAAGGTCCTTACCGATTCGGTCCTCGGCCACCGTCGTGACATCGCCTCGCTCAACGTTCGCTTCTCCGTCCAGTTGCGGGACGGCGTCCCGATGATTTTCAAAGGCGAGCACTTTCGTCCTGCTGGGCAGACGGTGGAGGTCGATGCCGATCGGGGCTCCGGCGGTGACGACGTGCGTCACGTTGAACTCTCGGCTATTGCTGAGGTGGCTGGCCAGATTTACGGCGACCATTCCCCCACCGCTGTGTCCGACGAGCATGACTTTGTCATCCGGTCGGACGCCAGCTTGTCGCATTGCCTCCTTTACGCCCTCCTCATAAGTCGTGTCATCCCCGGCAAGCGCGCGCAGATCGGTCCCGACGTTAACTACGTCAGGGTTTAATCGACCGCTCGGAGCAGCCCAGTCCTTTGTTCCGGGAATATCAACGATGGCGCTTCGTGTCGTGGTGCCTGCTGCGTCGACCGACGTGACGAAGCGGACGTCGACCTCGCCCGCCTGGCCCTCGTTGCGCTGAGACAGTCCGCTCATCACATCGGTAAGGGATCGCGGCAAGAGGCCGGCGGCGCCACTGGTATCGCTCCCGAGCTCCGTAACGATTGCGCGGCCGTCAGGATATGCGTTGCCGAGGCGGCGCGCCGTAGCAGCGACATTCCCCTTCGCTGCAAAGAGAACCGCAAGACCCACCAGGTCGGGGTGCTCCGCGAGGAAGTCCTGGGTCGCTTGGTTGAGGTCGGCGCCGCCGAGTTCCCCCAAAAACAGAAGAAAGTTGCCCAGGAGTCCGTGGTCCTTCGTGGGCCACTTTGCGGCCTCTTTGTCGGCGTCGGCGTAGCGATCGGCGGCGGTCGTCGCGGCCTGAGACAGCTGCCGGCAGCGCTCAAGCGTGGTGGCGATGCCACCCGCGTCGCTGATGACCGCGTTGAGCCCGCGGGCGGTGTCGACCGCCGACAGCTGATCCACGGAGTAGGCCGTACGGGCGAGCTCTGCAGCAGTACGTAGTCGGCTCGTGAGGCTTGTTTCGTCCTTGGCGGCAGTGGCGAGGATCTTCGCGCAGGCGCGGAGGTCGTCGATGTCGACGAGCACGTCGCCGCCCCGGACCTTGATCGGTGTGCTCATCGGCTATCGAATTGCGTCGGCTAGCTGGTGCATCCGACCCGCCAGGTGATCGAGCCGGCTGGCGGTGTTCTCGAAGGCAAGCGCCACATCGTGCGTTTCCGAGCGGGCGGCTGCCGCCGCGCCCGATTGCCAATTCGCGCGGTCGAGGGCAGTGCGGATAGCGCTCGCCCGCTGCCTCAGTTCCCGGGCGACGCCGGATACCTGTCGGCCGGCATCGTCGAACTTTGCAGGATCGAGGCACGTCCGAAAGGCCGGCGTACACATAGGCAGCGACATGCGAACACTGTCGAGCGGCGACGTGCCTATCGCTACGAGATGCGGAAGCGTGTGGACGGCGACGCCGTCGTCCACAGGCGCGCCGCGACGTGTCGGCAGCATCTTCGTGGTTGAATCACACTGTTGAAATTTCGGCCGAAGGCGCAGCCGGACCATCGGGGACTCCGCGGGCTGGTAACCGCGGGTGGATGTCGTACCGATTGCCGGAACCACTACGGTCGATGCAGTCGCTACGGGTGAGGAGCACGACGCAGCATGGAGTTGGCGCACGCTTCCGCGGGGGATCCGGCCGACGACGGTGCCGACAGTCTGTCCCGTCGTGATCGGGAGATCCTCGCCTTCGAACGTCAGTGGTGGAAATACGCCGGCGCGAAGGAGAACGCGATCCGCGAGCTCTTCGACATGTCGGCGACGCGCTACTACCAGGTGCTCAACGCACTGATCGACACCCCGGCGGCGCTGGCCGCCGACCCGATGCTCGTCAAGCGGCTCCGCCGGTTGCGCGCCAGCCGCCAGCGGCAGCGCTCGGCTCGACGCCTGGGCATCGACGTATGATCACCTGCCTATGTCCCACAACGCGACTGGCGGTCGGCGCCGACAGCTAGATCGCATCGCCGGCGCTACGCTCGCGCTCATCGGCGTCGCTGTTCTGGTCGTCGCACTGCTGGCCCTGCGCCAGCCCAAGGGTCGCGAGGCCGCACAGACGACCGTCACGGTGACGAGCACCACGTCCGCTGCTTCGACGCCGACCTCGAACTCCGCCGCCTCGAGCTCCAGCGCGCCTGCGTCCTCCAGCGCCTCGCATGCGTCAAGTTCGGCCAGCGCTCCGGCATCGTCCAGCGCGGCGACCGCCGACAAATCTCTGCCGCTCCTGGTCTTGAACAACACCAACAAGAGCGGGCTGGCCGAGACCGCAGCCAACCGGTTTCGGGCCGGCGGCTGGACGGTGAGCTCGACGGGGAACCTCGACAACGACATCGCCTCGACCTGCGCGTATTACGACCCCAGTGTGTCGGGCGCGCAAGCGGCTGCGACCGCCTTGCAACAGCAGTTTCCGTCGATCAAACGTGTGAAGCCGAAGTTCTCCCCGATGCCCGCCGGACCGATCGTCGTGGTGCTCGCGACCGACTACAGCTGAGCATCGGGTCCGCCCCGAGTCGATCGGTGTGTAAAGATGGTCGCGACAACTGAATAACAACCCTTATCCAGAGGGGCAGAGGGACCGGCCCGATGAAGCCCCGGCAACCACTGCGATGCACTCGTTCGCACGCCTGGTGCGAGGCCGCCGCAGAGAGGTGCCAAGTCCGGCTCCGACGATCGTCACGATGCCGTCGGGGGAAGATGAGGAGAAAGGCCTCGCTCTTATGACTGCACTTGTCGACGCCCGCCCGGCGTCTCCGGCGGACGCGCTCGTCTGTCGCAACTGCGGCGCGCGTTACCCTCTGGGAGCCCAGCACGCCTGCTTCGAATGCTTCGGTCCGCTGGAGATCGGCTACGACCCGGTTGCCCTCGCCAGCGTGACCCGCGCGGACATCGAAGCCGGCCCGCACTCGATCTGGCGTTACTCCGGCCTGCTGCCGGTGGGCCAATCAACCGACACCCGCGTCGACTCCGGCACCGGCATGACTCCGCTGATCCGAGCCGACCGATTGGCCGACGAACTCGGCTTCAGCGCCCCGATCTGGATCAAGGACGACTCGGCCAATCCGACCCACTCCTTCAAGGACCGCGTCGTCTCGGTGGCGATCACCGCCGCCCGGGAACTCGGCTTCGAACGCATCGCCTGCGCCTCGACCGGCAACCTGGCCAACTCGGTGGCGGCTCACGCGACCCGCATCGGGATGCCCTACATCGTGTTCGTGCCCTCCGACTTGGAGCCGGCCAAGATCGTGCAGACCGCGATCTACGACGGCACGCTGGTCGGCATCGAGGGCAACTACGACGACGTGAACCGCCTTTGCAGCGAACTATCGGAAACCGACGAGTTCGAGAAGACCGGCTTCGTCAACGTGAACGTGCGGCCGTACTACGCCGAAGGGTCCAAGACACTCGGCTTCGAGGTTGCCGAGCAGTTGGGATGGCGGCTGCCGCCGCAGGTCGTCGCGCCCATGGCATCCGGCTCGATGCTGACCAAGATTCACAAGGCGTTCAAGGAACTGCGCGCCGCCGGGCTGGTTGCCGAGGCCGAATGTCGGGTCTTCGGCGCCCAGTCGGCCGGCTGTTCGCCGATCGCGACCGCCTACGAGCAGGGCTGGGACGTGGTACAGCCGGTACGACCCACTGGGATCGCGAAGTCGCTGAACATCGGAAATCCGGCCGACGGGCCGTACGCCCTGGACGTTGTGCGCTCGACCGGAGGCGCGATGGCTGCGGTCTCCGACGACGAGATCCGCGCCGGCATTCGGCTGCTGGCCCGCACTACCGGTGTCTTCGCCGAGACGGCGGGCGGGGTAACCGTCGCTGTGCTGAAGAAACTAATCGAGTCCGGGCGGATCGACCCATCCGCGGAAACGGTCGTGTACAACACCGGCGATGGTCTGAAGACGCTCGACGCCGTCGCGGAGGGGGCGCGGCCGACAGCCGTTATCAAGCCGACGATCAAGGGGATGCGCGACGTCGGGCTGCTGTGAGGTCTGTGCCTGTCGGTCGGCGTTGAACTCGCGGGACGAACCGGGACATAGCTGGACGCAAAAGTCTAGCCCTCGGCGTGTCGGAGGTGTACCGTCCGCGGCGGTCGAAGTTTACGCGGTTTTCCATAAGCACGTGTATAAGTTGCGCGCCGGTCCGTCCGGCGCTCACGTGCACTGCAGAAGTCGGGACCAAGAAGCGAAGACCCCGGAGCCTACGAGGTGTGGGTTCCGGAATGGCCCCTAGCAAGGAGTGCACGTGGCACAGGGCACCGTGAAGTGGTTCAACAACGAGAAGGGCTACGGCTTCATCGCCGTGGACGGCGGGCAGGACGTGTTCGTTCACTACTCCGCCATCCAGGCCGACGGCTACCGCTCGCTGGATGAGGGTCAGCGGGTGGAGTTCGAGGTCGCCCAAGGCCCCAAAGGACCGCAGGCCGACGGCGTCCGCGTCGTCAACTGACCTCGAGCCACCTCGAGCCACCCGGCAGCCCGATCCGCCACACGGCGGGTCGGGCTGTTGCCGTCTTGGCCGAGCGTCGACGCTGAGGCCGCTGCCAACCGCACCGGGTGTGGGCGCCGAGTGGCGAGCTTGCACTCTCCGCAGGTGAGTGCTAAACCTTGGGTTGGCACTCGACTGTCCAGAGTGCCAACCTGGGAGCGAAATCGGGCCAGGGCTCGAACGCCGCGGGTTGGCGCCTTCGGCGTCGCAGCGCCAACTGCACGGCTCCGGCGAGGTGGGTCGACCACCGTCCGTCGCGGGCGTCGAGGGTCGTGCTGTCCCAGCCGTACACAAACGTGAGGACGACATCGAATGGCCAAGTTGATCGCGTTCGACGAAGAGGCCC
>JAFAWL010000303.1 GCA_019241805.1 Actinomycetota bacterium | reverse complement strand
TTCAAGGCCGAAGGCATCGCCTCCGTCAGCGGCAGCGAGAACGCCTGGCACGGCTTCTTCGGCTGGTTCGCCGTCCTTCTCGTGCTGATCGCCGGTGGCCTGATTGCCGTCGAGTTGTTCGCGCCGCAGACCAAGCTGCCGTTCCCGGTACGACTCACCGCGCTCGGGCTGTACGTGCTGGCGCTGATCTGCGTGATCCTGGCTCTGGTGGTCTTCCCGGAGGACATTCCATCCGGCTTCGGCATCAGTACCGGCCGTGGAATCGGGTACTGGGTGGACCTGATACTGATAGCCGCCGGTGCTGTCCTCTGCTTCCTGCGGCTCAAGGCCACCGGTGGGCGCCTGCCGTGGGAGAAGGGGCCGGGCACCGGCGGGCACGGCTACCCGCCGGCTGGCGGTGGCTACCCGCCCGCCGGTGGCGGCGGCTATCCGCCGGCCGGTGGCGGCTACCCGCCTCCGCCCGGGGGCGGGGGTTACACGCCTCCTCCGCCGCCGGGCTACGGTCCGCAGCAGTAACTCGAGCCACCAGTTCGTTTCCGCGCCGGGCCCGACGTCATAGTCGCGCCCGGCGCGGTCGTCTTCGCGGGCGAGCAGGTCTGTCGAGCTCGGTTGCGCATTCGGCGTGGCGTTGCACCGGCCGACAGTGATTGTTTGCCAGCCTAGGTGGATGCCCCGCGCTCGTGTTCACCCCGGCACGACGCGACGCTCGACAGCTTCTTCAGCATCGAATCGGTCGCGAGCCGATGCTTCGCGAGCCAATATGTCGAACGCCAAGCCTTCGGCAGGCAAGCCACGCCGCGGCTGGTGGTCGGTCAGCGTGCGGTCCGGTCTGGCCGCGTTGCTTCTCGGTGCGGCCGCGTGCGTGGTCGTCTCGGTCGTCTGTTGGCTGCCCGACGCCGGGGTTTCCGGTCGGCCGGCGTCGGCCATCCGCGCCGGGCTGTTGGCCTTTCTCGCGGGCCAGGGCGCGGGCATCACGCTCGACGGGGTCTACGTCCTGTTCGTCCCGCTGGCAATCTCGATCGCGGTGGCGTTGGTGGCCTGGCGGGCCGGGCGGACCTTGGCCGTCGCGGCCCGCGACGGCGGCGAAACCGAGCCCCGCCGTCTACTGGGCGGCCTGGCCGCGCAGGTGGCGGCCTACGCGGCCGGTTGCGGTGTGCTGGCGCACTTCGCCCGCCTGGGCACGACGAGCGTGTCGAGCGTGACGGTGATTCCCGCGGCGATCATCATGTTCGGCCTGTTCTCCGGCGCGGCCGTACTGCGATTCAGCCCGCTGCGCGAACAGTTGCGGCTACCGGCGCTTGGCGATCCGGTCGCGCGAGCGGTACTGGCCGTGGTGGTACTGCTCTTCGCGGCCGGAGCACTGCTGACCACCGCCTCGGTAATCGTGCACGCCGCCCGGGTGATGGACCTGTCCCGTCAGGTCGGCGGTGGCCTGTCCGGTCTGCCGGTGCTCGTGCTCGGAGTCCTGTGCGCGCCCAACGCCGCTGTCGCCGGTAGCGCGTATCTGACCGGGCCCGGCTTCGCCGTCGGTTCGGAAACGACGATCTCTCCGCTCGGCAGCAGTCACGGTGTCTTGCCGGCCTTCCCGATCCTCGGCGCGGTTCCGGACGGGAGCACGGCGAACACGCTGACCACCGCGCTCGGAATCCTCACGCTGCTCGCGGCCGGTGCCGTCGCCGCGCTCGTCCTAGTCAGTGCTGGCGTCAAGGCATTCGTGCCGGTGCTCAAGGCGGTCGGCTCGATCGCCGTGAGTTCCGGGGTGGTTATGGCGATCCTCGCGTGGCGCTCGGGCGGGTCGGTCGGCGACGACCGGCTCAGCGCGGTCGGCGCCTCGCCCTGGCGGATGGCCGTCTACGTCGCCCTCGAGGTCGGCGCATCGATGCTCGTGTCGCTGGGCCTCTATGCGACCGGCCGCTGGCTGATATCGCACCACTCGCAAGCCGATGCGACCGATGAGCGGCCGGCCCGAACGCTGGAGAAGGTCGGCTGATCCCCGCCGGTAGGGTCTGAGACCGTGCCGGCCCGCCTCGTCGTACTCGCTTCGGGCAGCGGCACGACCTTGCAGGCCGTCCTGGACGCAAGTGCCGACCCGGCTTTCGGTGCCACGGTCGTCGCCGTGGGCTCCGACGTTGCCGGGTGTGGCGCGTTGAAGCGGGCAGCCGATCACGGCGTCGAGACATTCGCCGTCGCGCTCGCCGAGCAACCCGACCGGACCGCGTGGAACCTCGCCCTGGCCGACCGGATCGCCGCGTACCGTCCCGACTTGGTCGTGCTCGCCGGCTTCATGCGCGTGCTCGCCGGCGACGTCGTCCGGCGCTTTCGGATCGTCAACACCCACCCGTCGCTGCTGCCGGCGTTTCCCGGGGCACATGCCCTACGAGATGCGCTGGCCGCCGGGGCTGAGCGGACCGGCGTCACCGTGCACTGGGTGGACGAGGGCGTCGACACGGGACCGGTGATTGTGCAGACGGTCGTGCCGATCGAGCCGGGCGACGACGAGGATTCGCTGCGCCAGCGCCTGCAAGCGGCCGAGAAACCCCTTTACGTAGATGCCATCCGCACCCTCTGCCAGGAGTATCGATGAGCAAGATTCACATCCGGCGTGCCCTCGTGAGCGTCTATGACAAGACGGGCCTGGACGAGCTGGCCCGTGGTCTGCACGAGGCGGGTGTCGAGATCGTCTCGACCGGATCGACCGCGGCGCGGATCCGCGACGCCGGCGTACCGGTCACGCCGGTCGATGAGGTCACCGGTTTCCCGGAGATCCTGGACGGCCGGGTCAAGACCCTGCACCCGCACGTACACGCCGGGCTGCTGGCCGACCAGAGCGATCCGAAGCACGTCGACACCGTCGCGGGTCTCGGGATCGACACGTTCCAATTAGTGGTCTCGAACCTCTATCCGTTCGCGGCGACGGTGTCCTCCGGTGCGCCCGCGCCCGAGGTGATCGAGCAGATCGACATCGGCGGGCCGGCGATGGTGCGCGCGAGCGCGAAGAACCATGGCTCAGTCGCGATCGTCGTCGATCCGGCGAGCTACCCGGACGTGTTGACCGCGGTGAAATCCGGTGGGTTCGAGATAGCCGATCGACAGCGACTGGCGGCGGCCGCCTTCCGGCACACCGCGTCCTACGACATCGCGGTCGCGAGTTGGCTCGGCAACGTCGTGGCCCCCGACGACGTGGTCGAGGGCGAGTCGAGCGGCTTCCCCGGCTGGATCGCCGCGTCCTACGAACGAGCCGCGGTACTTCGCTACGGCGAGAACCCGCATCAGCGGGCGGCGCTCTACGTCGCGCACGCGAGCGAGGCGGGCTTGGCCCAGGCGGAGCAGTACGGCGGCAAGCAGATGAGTTACAACAACTACGTCGACGCCGACGCCGCGCGGCGGGCCGCCTATGACTTCGACCAGCCGTGCGCGGCGATAATCAAGCACGCCAACCCGTGCGGTATCGCCGTGGGCACCGACATCGCCGAGGCGCATCGCAAGGCGCACGAATGTGATCCGGCCAGCGCCTACGGCGGCGTGATCGCGGTCAATCGCGAGGTCAGCGTCGCGCTGGCCGAGCAGATCGCCGAAATCTTCACCGAAGTGGTGGTGGCGCCCTCCTATGACGAAAAGGCCCTGGACGTGCTGACCGCGCGGAAGAATCTGCGAGTCCTACTCGGGCCCGGGGTCGCTGCCGGTCCGCGGTTCGAGCAGCGCCCGATCTCCGGCGGTCTGCTCGTGCAGACCGCCGATCGGCTCGACGCGGCCGGCGACGATCCGACCGGCTGGGCGCTGGCGGCCGGCCCGGCGGCCGACGAGCAGACGTTGACCGATCTCGCATTCGCCTGGCGCGCCATTCGAGCCGTCAAGTCGAACG
>JAFAWL010000033.1 GCA_019241805.1 Actinomycetota bacterium | reverse complement strand
TAGCGACGTCGGCCGTCACCATTCCGTCCGTACGGCGCAGCGTCAGACGCGAGCCCGGTGCGAGTCGGTCTGCCAGTCGCCGCGCGGCCGGGTCGTCGCCGCGTGCCGCCGCGCGGGCCGCCTCGGCGGCGGCGTCCTGCACACGCTGCTCGTCGACAACCGCGGTCAGCGCGGCGATGCCGAGCGCGATCACGAGCACCAGGGCAGGTAGCGCGGCGGCCAGCTCGACGGTGGCCATCCCGGTCTCGCCGCGCAGGCGTCGCATCAACCGACGCTGACTGACAGCGCGCCCCGCACGATGGAGCTCAGCGCCGACTGAACCTCCGGGCTGCGTACGACCTTGTAGAGCACGACGGCGAACGCGACAGCCGCGACGGTGCCGACGGCGTACTCGGCGGTTGTCATTCCGGCGTCGCTGCTCTGGCCTGTACGCCCGGCGCTGCGCCGCGCCGACCGCAGCGCGCGGCGCAGCGCGTTCAGCGGCGGCCGGTTCGTCCATGACGCGACAAGGAGTGATGTCATGCCGCCAGTCAAGCCGTGGTCGGCATCGATGCGCGGCCGTTCGGCGAGGTTGGGGACGAGCGAGCCGCTGTGGACGAGCATCTTGACGTCCGTGGCGCCGACCACGCGCGGGTCGCATTCCCGCTGCCACGGGAGGCGCGGCGAGCTCGGAGGATGACACTGAACGACTCGAAATGTTCGAACCAGCAATTCGATTGGCCTTGCGTTGACATCGCATTCTTGTGCTGGCGATAATCGCAAAGTTGAGAGCTCATCGTGTGCTCGTGAGCTGACCGTGCAAATCGACCTGTCTGGCAGCGGCAGCACCATATGAGAGACGCCGGAACGACCGAGGACGATGATGGCCGCTGATCTTCCGGCTGCTCCGACTGCGGGCTGGCCGCGGCCGGAGGGGGACACGAACAGAACAGCAACGGTTTTGCCGACGCTCGGTGTCGTCTGTTCGGTGTACATCCTGTTGCAGACCGCCGTCGTCCCTGGTCTGCCGGAGATTGAGCGTTCTCTGCACACGTCCCCGTCGACGGCCGGGTGGCTGACCTCCGGCTTTCTGCTTAGTGCCGCTGTCTCCACACCCGTCGTCGGGCGGTTGGGAGACATGCTGGGCAAGCGCCGAATGCTGCTGTGGATCCTTGGCGTGCTGGCAGTAGGAACCCTGTTGTGTGCGCTAGCACCGAACGTTCAAACACTGATTGCCGGCCGCGTCATTCAGGGTGTGAGCGCCGGTGTGATGCCGCTGTCCTTCTCGATCATTAGACATAGCCTCCCGGCTCGAAAGGTGCCGGGTGCGTTAGGAATTCTGTCGGCTCTTCTGGGAGTCGGTGGGTGTCTGGGCCTCGTGCTGTCGGCGGTGGTCGTGTCGCAGCTATCTTGGCAATGGCTGTTCTGGCTCACCTTCCCCATGGCCGCCGCGGCCCTCGCGGCCGTTTTGCTCGCCGTTCCGGACACGCCCACCGAGCCGTCGGGGCGGTTCAGCGTTTTGTCATTGCTGCTTATGTCGGCATTCTTGGTCGGGCTGCTCGTTGCAATTACCGAGGTCAATCGATGGGGCGCGACCAGCCTGACCTTCATTGGACTCGTCGCGATCGCAGTAGCATTTGCCGTGCTTTGGGTCTTCAATGAATTGCGAGTACGAGTCCCGCTCGTCGATGTGCGATTGATGCGTCGGCGAGCGGTTCTGAGCGCGAATCTGTCAGGGGTGCTGCTGGGCTTCGGACTGTTCGGAGCCAACGTCCTGGTGCCCGCATTGGCGGCCCAGCCCCGTACCGGCAGCTTCGGCTTCGGTTATGGCGTCATCGGCTCCGGCCTGCTATTGCTTCCTTCCGCGCTTTGTTCGCTCGCTATCTGCTGCTTTGTCGGACGCCTCGAGTCACGCTTTGGATCTCGGGACTGTCTGCTCGTCGGCTGCCTGGTGACTGCGGGTAGCTACGGTCTGCTCGGGGCGTGGCACTCCGCCCCGCTCGCGGTCGCGGTAAGCACCGGATTCCTGGGGATCGGCATCGGCGTCGCCTATGCGTCGATGATAAACCTGGTGGTCCAAAGCGTGCCGCCCGATAACACCGGAGTAGCAACCGGCGTCAACGCGATCGCGAGAACGGTGGGCGGGTCGATCGGCACGCAGCTTACTTTGACGCTCCTAACGAATGGGACGTCGCACCCGACGGATCACGGATTTGCCGTCGCGAGCTATTTGACCATGGCGATGCTCGGCGTGGCGTTTTTGAGCGTGCTTGCGGTCCCGAACCGAGCGCGCATTGTGAAGGAGCGCCTTTCGCCGGAGGCCGCTGAGGTGTCACGCGTCGACAGCGCCCAACCGATCGCATAACGCGCGTAGTCATAGGGCTCCTCCGCTCAACAGCGGCCGGGCGATGCCGACGATGACCGGCGCGATGCCGATACAGGCGAACGCCGGCAGGAAGCACAAACCGAGTGGCGCCACCGCCCAGACCCCGATCCTTTCCGCGCGGCGTATTGCGAGCGCATGTTGGTCGTCACGAATGGCCGTGGCGGCGCGCCCGAAGCCGGCCGCAAGGGCGATGCCGCTGTCAGCGCTTCGGACAGCTGCTTGGCCGACGACCTGCAGCTCTGGTTCCTCGGTGATCGAGCGCCACGCGTCGGCCGGTGCAGCGCCGAGCCGAAGTGATCCGGCCACGCGCGTCAACCTCGTCGCAAGTCGTGGGCTGCAGGCAGAGGCGCCGACATCCACGGCGTCCGGCACCGGCTGCCCGGCCAGCAGTGCAACCCGGATCAGATCGAGGGCGCCCGGCAGCGCCGCAACCTCGGAGGCGGTCAGTCGCCCCTGCTGGGCCCGGATCGCGCGGATCACCACCGTGGCCGCCACGGGCGCCGCCGCGACGCTCACCAGCAGGCCGACTACCGGGCCGAGCGTGGCGAGTAGCAACGCCGTGACTGCTACCGCCGCCGTGGCGCCTGACGAGGCCGGTCCGCGGCGTTGCCCATGCACCGAATCGCTTCCGACGTTCGCGCCGCCGTCCGGGCCCCGTCGGCGGCCGGTCTCGCGGCCGGTGGCCGCCCGATCGGCTGGACGCCGATCGACCGCTCAGAACCACGGCCAGGGCGAGGAGCGTGAAAGACAGCGGGCTCACGGCGGTTCAGCCTTGGCGACCATCGCCCACATCCAGGCCAAGCCAAGTGCATCGAGCGTTACGCCGAGGCAGAGCAACCAACGCCCGGTTGCCGATCCGAGCAGCACCGCGCTCGGGCGCGCACCCATAGCGCTACCGAGCCCCAGACCCACGACGGGCAACATCGCCAACAGCGCGGCCGAGGAGCGTGGTCCGGCCAGTGCAGCGGCGACTGCCCGCCGAGTGCTTTCGCGGGCGCTCAGGTCGTCCCGCAGACTGCGGACGAGGGCAGCGGTGGGCGCCCCGATGCCGGTTGCCGCCAGCCACAGGGCCCGTACGTCCTGGACGTTTTCGAGTCCGGGCCCGCGGAGTGCGCGCCCGCCCGGGTCGATGGCTGCCACCGCGGCGTTCCAAGCCGCCTCTGCTGGAGTGCCGGCGTCGAGCTCGACGGCGAGCAGGTCAACGAAGGCCACGGTCTGCCGCCGCCGCCGGGACGCCGACCGAGCGGCTACCAGTCGACGCAACCCGCGGCGGCCCGTCAGGACGGCGACGCCGGCCGCAATCGCGAAGGGCAGGGCGGCACCGGCCCGACCGCGAAGCGAGGCGGCGCCCTCGACGAACGCCAGGATGGAAAGGAAAAGCGCGGGCCCGGGGAGATCCATTCTGCGCAGGATCGGCCGGAGGGCGCGCAGATGTGATAGCAGCCGTGGTCCGACGGCCGTGCCCGGCGCGACGGGGGCGAGGCGACCGGCGCGAATGAGTCCGCGGATCCTGGCGGTGCCTCGCGACAGCGGCCACACGAGCGCGGACGCCGCGATCAGCGCGAGCGCGATTGTCACCGGAGGTCCGGGGCGGCCAGTGCCGGCGGCGGATCGACCCCGCGCTCCCGCAACCGGGCACACAGTCGCTCGGCCGCGCCGGGTGTCGATGTGACTGCCTGGCCCTGACCGGATGTCCAGGCCGGACGGACCACCAAGCCGGCCGAGCCGGGCTCGACGACTGCGATGGCGGCCAGTTGGCGATGACCTCGCGCGTCACGGCGTAGATGCAGGACGACGTCGAATGCACTGGCAACTTGAGCGTCAGCGGCGAATCGATCGAGGCCGGCCGACGCGCCGAGCGCGGCGAAGCGGGCGGGTACGTCGTCCGGTGTGTTGGCGTGCAGGGTGGCGGCACCGCCGTCGTGGCCGGTGTTCAGCGCGGCGACGAGCGTGAATGTCTCTGCGCCTCGAAGCTCACCAACCACGATTCGGTCGGGTCGCATACGAAGTGCTTGGCGCACCAGGTCGGCCGCGCCGATCGCCCCGGCACCCTCCACGTTGGGAGCCCGAGTCACCAATGAGACGACGTGCGGGTGACTCGATCCGATCTCACGCGCGTCCTCGATCAGCACCACCCGGTCGCTCGGTGAGCACTCCTGAACGAGCGCCGACAGCACGGTCGTCTTCCCGGTCCCCGTCCCGCCTGTGACGACGAACGCCAGCCGGGCCTGGATGATCGAACGCAGAATGTGCGCGGCATCGGGATGGACTGTGCCCAGGTCGACCAGATCCCCGAGCGCGAACCGCCGCCGTCCGAGCACCCGAAGGCACAGCGTCGTGTGCAGCGCGATCGGTGGCAGCACCGCATGCAGTCGGGTGCCGTCGGGCAACACCGCGTCGACGAACGGAGAGGCGTCGTCCAGCCGGCGACCGGCGGCCACGGCCAGACGTTGAGCCAGTCGGCGCACCGCCGGCTCGTCCTCAAAACGGACGTCAGAGGCGACGAGCCCGTTGCCTCGATCGAGCCAGACCTCGTAGGGCCCGTTGACCAACACGTCG
>JAFAWL010000294.1 GCA_019241805.1 Actinomycetota bacterium | reverse complement strand
GGGAGGTGGTGAATTCTTCGATCAGTCGTCGGGTGATGCTGGGTGCAAGCAACGCTTCGCCGCGGTGAACCATCCGGATGCCAGCGGCGAGTTGTTCGGGCGGCACATCTTTGAGCAGGAAGCCGCTTGCTCCGGCCCGGAGCGCGTCGTACACGTATCCGTCGAGATCGAAAGTGGTCAGGATCAGCACCCGCGGCGGTGAGTCGCTGGGTACGGCCAGGATGCGTCGGGTCGCTTCGATGCCGTCGGTGTCGGGCATTCGGATGTCCATCAAGATGACGTCGGGTGTCGTCGTTGCCGCGAGCGTGATCGCCTCGGCGCCGGTGCTCGCCTCGCCGACGACGCGCAGATCGGGTTGGGT
The DNA here is from genome assembly GCA_019241805.1 of Actinomycetota bacterium. Taxonomy (GTDB): domain Bacteria; phylum Actinomycetota; class Actinomycetes; order Mycobacteriales; family Jatrophihabitantaceae; genus JAFAWL01. The sequence continues at coordinate 3,257 of JAFAWL010000294.1, read as the reverse complement.
CGCCAGGATCATTCGAAAGCCTGCCCGCACGAGTTGTTGATCGTCGGCGATCAGGACACTGACCGGACGGTCGGAGGTCATGCTGGGACCGCCTCGGCGACTGTGATGGGCAGCCGGACCAGAAGCCGGGGGACGTCGTCGACCCTGGGCGCAACCACGGTGCCGTTGCAAAGCGCTGCGCGTTCGCGGACCGTCAGCCGCAGCCGGGCAGGTAGCTGCAGGCCGCTGCCGGTGACCTCGAGCTCAACCTGGTTGTCGCTGAAGCGCAGCACGATGGTCACGTCCCTGTGCGGGCGGGGGTCGGCGGCGGCGAGCGCAGCTTCGATGATCCGGTAGGCGGTCAGGTCGATCGCGGACGGTAGTGGTGTCGGATCGCCCTCGACGTGTAGCTCAATGCTGCGGCCGCCGTCGCGGAGTCGGTGGAGCATCGTGTGGAGCTGTCCGACGCCCGGTTGCGGCCGGACTTGCAACAGGTCGTGCTGGGCGCGCAGCACACCGAGGATGTCACGCATCCGCGCCAGTGCCGTCCGTCCGGTCTGCTCGATCGCGGTGATCGCAGCTATCGCGACCGGGGGATCGTCGGGGGCTGGGGCGCGCGCGGCGGCGGCTTGAACGGTCATCGCGACCACGGCCTGGGCGACCTCGGTATGCAGTTCGCGGGCGATACGGGCGCGTTCGCTGGCGATCGCGAGCCGCTCGCGGTCCTCGCGCTCGGCGGCGAGCAGCGTGTGCGCTTCTCTTAGTCGCTCGGAGAGAAGCCGTTGGCTGCGCCACAGCCGTCCGGCCGCCCAGAGCAGGCACGACATCACCAAACCGCCGGCGAGGCCCGCGACCGCTTCGTCCCCGCCAATCCCCACCCCGATGCTGCCGACGATCCAGAAGGCCAGCCCCGCGAGCGCTCTCGAGCGCGTCTGCCAGGCCGCGACTGTAAACATCGGAACGGTGACGCAGTAGAAGCCGACCAACGTCGCGTGCGCCGAGGTGAGCCCCGAACTCAGCGCCGCGGCCGCCGCCCCGACGAGGAGCAGGAACAGCAACGGCGCGCGGCGTCGCCAGGTGAACGCGACCGCCATAGCCGCCACGGCGATCACATTCAGCACTAGCGGGCCGCGCCGGTACTGGTCGGTGAGCGCATCGACCTCGAGTGCGACCAGCCAACATCCGGCCAGCGCCACATCCGACCACGGTCGGGCTGCAGCCAACCACCGCTTCGCCAGTGCTGCTCGTCGTGGACGACCGTCGGCGCCGATCCGAGTGTCACCATCACGCCCGACAGGTCGAGCGGCTCGCTGCGCAGCGGAATCGCAGCGCGCACCTCGAACCCGCCACCTGCTCGTTTGCGGCTGGTGAGCTGGCCGCCGTAGAGCGCGACCCTTTCCCGCATACCGATCAAGCCTTGCCCTGATCCGGGCAACCCCGGTGTCACGGGCGGCGCACCGTCGTCGATAACGCTGACATCCAGGGCCTGCTCATCGACGCTGATCGTTACCCGCGCCGTTGCTGGCCGGGCATGTTTGACGACGTTCGTCACCGCCTCTTGCACGACCCGGTAGGCGACCAGATCAATCGCGGCCGGCACCCGATCGAGTCGCCCGCGGACCTCGACGTCGACCCGCACGCCGCCGGCGCGAGCGCGAGCAACGATCTGGTCCACATGCGCCAAGCCGACCGACGTGTCAGCGCCCGGCGCGTCGCTGCGCCGCATCACACCCATGATCCGGCGCAGGTCGGCGAGCGCCTCCCGGCCGGATCGCTCGACCACGCGCAACGCTGCGTCTGCGGCCGCCGTGTGGGTCTCGGCGACGAGTCGCGCTCCGCCGGCCTGGATCACCATCACGCTGACGTGGTGCGCGACGACATCGTGCAGCTCACGGGCCACGCGATTGCGTTCTTCACTGAGCAGCCGCTGCGCCCGCACTCGCTGTTCGGCCTGCAGGCTGGCGGTGGTGGCGGCCAGGCGGCGCACCAGCGCTGTCTGGCGCGCCACCACGAGCCCGGCAGCGATCGGCACCACCGTCAGCGGCCACCCCGACAGCGCGCTCAGCAGCGACGACCCCCCGAGGGCAGTATCGATCAGCGGACTCACCACGAGCGCGACTCCGAGCAGCGTCGCCAGCCGCGTCCAGGCCCTCCGCTCGGCGGCCGATCGTCCGGCGTAGTAATAGACCAGCACGGCGGCCGGTGCCATGAACGACCCGTCGGGATCGTGGGTCGCGATCTCATAGACGGTCATCGCCGCCGTGGCGACGACCGCAACCGTGAACGGCGCCAGCCGCCGCAGCGCCACCGAACCAGTGCTCACCACGCACGAGGCCACGGCCAGCGCGACCGGCGCCGTGTAGATCAAGCTCACGACCTCGACCAGCCCACCGACGGTCAACGCCGCCGCGACAAGCACATCGACCACGCCGAGATAGCGCTCGCCCGTCGCGCGCAGGGCGCCCAGTCGCTCACGCGCGGCTGTGGCGAGGCTCATGCAGCGAGGTTAGCCGGGGCACCGGGCGGCGGCATCCTGCCCAAGAACGACCGCTCAATCCACCTAAGGGCTACACACAATCGTGCCGCCGCACGACGCGCCCGCACCACTCGCAGCGTCAGGCTCACCTACGCCAGCGCGCGACCGGCGCGCCACCACGCGAAAGGCAACCCGATGCCCACACGACCCGCCCCACCGCTGCCCCGCGCGACGACACTGACCGGAATCGGATTCATCGTCTTCTTCGCCGGCTCGGTCGTGTCGAGCAACCCGCCCAGCGCCAACGCCTCCGACGTGGAATGGGTCGCCAGCTACACCGGCCACAGCAACCAGCTCAGCCACCTCACGACCGGCGCCCTACTCATCCTCGCGGCGCTAAGCCTCATGACATTCCTCACCGGCATGTGGCAACGCATCAGCACCGCCCGGCCCGCTGGCACGATCAGCCCACTGCCGCTGATCGCGGCCGGCGTCGCGGCCACCTGCATCGCCACCGGCGGCACGCTCATGGCCTACATCTCCGGCAGCGAACTCGCCGGCACGTACCCGCTGCCCTCAGCCGACCTGCTCCGACTGTCCAACGGCCTCGGGTTCATCATGACCGGCATCCCCGGCATGGCCGCCGTCGCCCTATGCCTGGCCGTGCTCGCCTACCAAGCCCGGGCCGCGGCCGTGTTCGGCCGCAACATGGCGATCTTCACCTGGATCGTCGCCGGCGTCCTGCTGCTCAGCTTCCTGTTCGCGCCGATCCTCGCCCTCGTGCTGTGGATCGTCGTCAGCA
>JAFAWL010000257.1 GCA_019241805.1 Actinomycetota bacterium | reverse complement strand
GCCGGCGAGTTGTTCGGAGGTCAGTCGATTCACGCCGGCCACGGCGACGACGGGAACCGTTGCGCGAGCCGCCGCGCGGGCAACACCCAGCACGGCTTTGCCGGTCAGGGTCTGTTCGTCCAGGCAGCCCTCGCCGGTCACGACCAAGTCGGCGTCGGCGAGCGCGTCGGCGAATTCGAGCAGTTCGAGGATCACCTCGATTCCGGGGCGGAGCTCGGCCTCCAACGCCGCGAGCGCGGCGAAACCGACGCCGCCCGCGGCGCCGGCTCCCGGGTGCGTCGACCAGTCCCGACCCACCTCCGCGCCGACAACATCGGCCCACCGCGTCAGCGCCCGGTCGAGAAGGTCCACGTCGTGGCGCGTCGCGCCCTTCTGAGGGCCGTAGACCACGGCCGCCCCGTCGGCTCCGGTCAACGGGCTCGCCACGTCAGTAGCGAACACCAGCCGGACGGCGGCGAGCCGGTCTCGTACCCGTGACAGGTCGAGCGACTCGACCGCGCGAAGCGCAGCCCCGCCTCGCCCGATCTCGGCACCGGCAGTATCCCGGATAGTGGCTCCGAGGGCCTGCAGCATCCCCGCTCCCCCATCGGTGCTCGCGCTGCCGCCGATACCGACGATCAACTGACGAACGCCGGCGTCGATGGCCTCGGCCATTGCCTGCCCTAGGCCATAGGACGACGCGCCCAGCGGATCGCCGACCGCTACCGGAAGTCGGCGCAGGCCGCAGGCGTCGGCGAGCTCGACGACGGCCACGTCGGCGCGGCGGGCATAGCTCGTAGCGACGGACGTCCCCGTGGGACCGGACACCGTAAGCGGGACGGCGCTGAAGCCGGCGGCGACCGCCGCGGCGACCGTGCCGTCGCCTCCGTCGGCCACCGGCAGCCGCACGAGCTCGACGTCGGCGTAGACCGCGGTGATCCCGGCCGCCAGCGCGTCCGCGACCTCGGCTGCGCTGGCCGAGCCCTTGAACTTGTCCGACGCCAGGACGACGCGCATCAGCCGCCGCTGTGGGCGAGCTCCGCATCGAGCGGCACGATCCGGCTGCCGCGGTCGCGAAGCCAACCATCGGGCAGCGCGACCGGCCGCTGTCCGCTGGTGCGACCGCGCGGCTGACCCAGCACCGCTTCGGGGAACGGTTGATCCAGCTCGAGGCGCGCCAGCAACCGGTCGAGCTCGGCCAGCGAACTCACCGACGCCAGCGACGAACGCAACTCACTGCCGACCGAGAATCCCTTGAGATACCAGGCCACATGCTTGCGGAAGTCGGCCAAGCCGTGTGGCTCGTCGGTGAGCCACTGCGCCAGCAGCTCGGCGTGCCGGCGCATGATTGCGGCAACGGCGCGAAGTCCGGGCATCCGCCGCGTGGAGCTTCCGGTGAATGCGGCGCTGAGATCGGCGAACAGCCAGGGCCGACCTAGACAGCCGCGACCGACCACGACGCCGGCACAGCCGGTGGTGGCCATCATGCGGAGGGCGTCGTCGGCCTCCCAGATGTCGCCGTTGCCCAAGACGGGGATGTCGAGCAGTGCCGCCAACTCGGCGATGGGTTCCCAGTCGGCGGTTCCGCCGTAGAACTGCGCTGCCGTGCGGCCGTGCAGAGCCACATAGGCAACGCCGGCATCCTGAGCGCGCAGTGCTGCCTCGCGATAAGTGACGTGCTCGTCGTCCAGGCCGATTCGCATCTTCACCGTCACCGGGATCGCACCGCCGGCCGCTCGCACCGCCGATTCGACGATGTCAGCGAACAGATCGATGCGCCACGGCAATGCCGCGCCGCCGCCTTTGCGGGTGACCTTGGGCACCGGACAGCCGAAGTTCAGATCGACGTGATCGGCAAGATCCTCCTCGACGATCATCCGTACGGCCGCGCTCACCACGACCGGGTCGACGCCGTAGAGCTGAATGCTCCTGGGCTTTTCGTCGGCGCCGAAGCGAATCAGGCGCAGCGTCTTGTCGTTACGTTCGACCAAGGCTCGCGAGGTGATCATCTCGCTGATGTAGAGACCGGCCGGACCGGCCTCACGGCACAAGCGCCGGAACGCGACGTTGGTGATGCCGGCCATGGGCGCGAGCACGAACGGGAGGTCGGCTCGCACCCGCGGCGAGAGCACCAGCGCAGCGACCACTGCCTTAGCTCAACTTCTCGCCGCAGAGCTTCGTGCCGCCTTCGTTGATGAACAGGAAATCGATGTCGGCTGTGTTCGAGTCTCCGTCCTTGGCGACCGTCACCTGATACTCGACGACGGTCACGTCGTTGCCCTGGGGGAATGCTCGCTTGAACTTCTCGTTCGACCAGGTATAAGTGAAGTCGCTGTCGGGGTCATTGATCTGGTTCTGGAACTCGGCCTTGCCCTCGTCGCAGATGAACGTCAGGGCGTCGTTGGTGTTGTGACTGTTGGCGTCGGCGAAGTACCGCTGAGCCAGGGCCTGTGAGGAACTCACCGACGGCCCGTTCTTGGCCGCTCCGGTTCCGGTCGGCGAGGCATGACCCGTGGGCAGGGAGGAATCGCTCGCGCCGGCCGAATCTCCCGCGGAACCTGTGCCCAGCGGCGCGCCCGACCCGAAGCCGAGGCCGCCGCCGGTGATGGTCGGCTGCACGTTTGCCCTGCTCTTGTTGTCACCCCGGGTAAGAGCGAAGGCCGTAATGCCGCCGGCGATCAGTACCAGCACGACGATGACAGCGGCAATGATCGCCGTCCGATTGCGCTTGCCCGGCGTCGGCGGCGGCGCGTAGGCCTGGCCATAA
>JAFAWL010000231.1 GCA_019241805.1 Actinomycetota bacterium | reverse complement strand
CGTGCGCGGGCACGACCGGCACCGCGTCGACCCGCTCGCGGGAGCGAAGCAGGCCGGCCGGCCACTCGACCGGGCGCCGACCTTCACCGACGACCAGCAGCGCACCGACCAGCGAGCGCACCATCGAATGACAGAACGCGTCGGCTTGGATGTGGACCAGCACGAGGAAACCGCTGCGTGCGACGGTGAATCGTTCGACGGCCCGGACGGTGGTGGCGCCCTCGCGTCGCTTGCAGAAGGCGGCGAAGTCGTGCTCGCCGATGATTCCGGCTGCCGCCTCGGCCATCGCCTGGTCGTCCAGCGGCCTTGGCCAGCCGAGCGTGTCGTGTCGGCGTAGCGGCTCGACCCCGAACGGGGCGTCGCTCACCCGGTATTCGTAACGTCGCCAGAGCGCGCTGAAGCGAGCGTCGAAGCCCGGTTCGGCGCACGCGGCGGTCCGCACGCGTACGTCCGGTGGCAGCAGCCCGGCGAGCCGGTGGACCAGCGAGTGCTCGAACTCCACCCAGGTCTCGCGGGCCAGATCGAGATGGGCGACCTGGCCGGTCGCGTGAACACCGCTGTCGGTACGGCCGGCCACGGTCAGCCGGGGCGGATCGATCCGAAGCGCGGTGGCCAGAGCCGCCTCGAGGGTGGCTTGGACGGTACGGCGGCCGGGCTGGGCGGCCCAGCCGGAGAAGTCGGCCCCGTCATAAGACAGCTCGAGCCGCACCCGCACCGAGTGCTTCGGTGGCGCGTGCGGCTCGAGCAGGTCGTCGGCTACTTCGTCGACTTCGGCTCGTCGCTTTCGTCGTCCTCGCCGTCGTGCAGGCCGACCGCGGACAAGCCCTCGTCGTCGGCGTCTTCGGAACTGCCGTCTCCAGCTTCGCTGTCGTCGGCGTCCTCAGCGTCGCCGACGGTCTCCTCGGCCTCGCCGGTGTCCTGGGCCTCGCCGGTGTCCTGGGCGTCGAGTTCGTCGGTCGTATCGACGTCGTAGGCTTCAGCGGCCTCGGCGGCCACGGAGGCGGCGGTGGGGGATTCAGCGGCGTTCTCTTCGGCGATCTCGGCCGTACGTCCACCGGTCGCCTTGCGCGGGGCGACGCGGGCCCGACGCGAACGTTCCGCCTCGGCGACGACGGCCTGCGTGTCGGTGACCGACTCGACGAGCGCGATCACCGCCATCGGCGCGTTGTCGCCCTTGCGCGGTCCGACCTTGACGATGCGGGTATAGCCACCGGCCCGCTCGGCATAGTTCGGACCGATCTCGGCGAACAGCTTGTGCACGACGTCCTTGTCGCCGATGACCTTCATCACCTGGCGGCGAGCGTGCAGATCCCCCCGCTTGGCGAAGGTGATCAGCCGTTCGGCCAACGGCCGCAACCGCTTGGCCTTAGCCTCGGTCGTCGTGATGCGGTCGTGCGCGAACAGCGACGTCGCCAGGTTGGCCAGCATCAGCCGTTCATGCGCGGGGCCACCGCCGAGGCGCGGACCTTTGGTGGGCGTAGGCATTGTCGTGCTCCTAGTGGACGGTACTGCTCAGAGTTCTTCGGTTTCGGCGAAGTCGCCGTCGCCGCTGTCGGCATCGAAATCGTCCTCGCCGTACCCGCCGGCGGCGGCGGACAGTTCGAATCCGGGCGGGCTGTCTTTCAGAGCCAGGCCCAAGCCAGCCAGCTTGATCTTGACCTCGTCGATCGACTTGGAGCCGAAGTTACGGATGTCGAGCAGGTCGGCCTCGCTGCGACCGACAAGTTCGCCGACGGTGTGAATGCCTTCGCGCTTCAGGCAGTTGTAGGAGCGAACCGTGAGGTCGAGCTCCTCGATCGGCATCGCGAACGCGGCGATGTCGGCGACCTCGGCCGGCGACGGGCCGACGTCGATGCCTTCGGCTTCCTCGTTCAACTCGCGGAACAGGCCGAACAGCTCGACCAGCGTGTGGCCGGCGCTGGCGACGGCGTCGCGCGGCGTCATCGAGGACTTGGTTTCGACGTCGACGACGAGCCGGTCGAAGTCGGTGCGCTGCTCGACGCGGGTGGCCTCGACGGCGTAGGTGACCTTGAGCACCGGCGAGTAGATCGAGTCGACCGGTATCCGGCCGATCTCCTGGCCCGGCTGCTTGTTCTGCACGGCGGTGACGTATCCGCGACCGCGCTCGACGACGAGCTCGATCTCCAGCCGGCCCTTCTTGTTGATCGTCGCGATCTTGAGATCGGGGTTGTGGACGGTGACTCCGGCCGGCGGCGCGATGTCGGCCGCGGTGACCTCACCCGGGCCCTGCTTGCGCAGGTACATCACAACCGGCTCGTCACTCTCGCAGCTGACCACGAGTTCCTTGAGGTTCAAGATGATGTCGGTGACGTCTTCCTTCACGCCTTCGACGGTCGTGAACTCGTGCAGAACACCGTCGATGCGGATGCTGGTGACCGCCGCGCCCGGGATCGAGGAGAGCAACGTACGGCGCAGCGAGTTTCCGAGGGTGTAACCGAAGCCGGGCTCGAGCGGCTCGATGACGAACTTCGAGCGGTTCTCGGCGATCGGCTCCTCGGACAGCGAGGGGCGCTGAGAGATCAGCAAGGGGTACTCCTTGGGTCAGGACGCCCGCTATATGACGCCCAGTTGTCGCGGACCAGCCGTCCGCCCGGCTATTCAGTTATCAACCGCCGAAGCGGTCTTCCACAACCAACGCCCAGAGCGACCACCGACGTGACCACCCGTTTGGCCGGGCGACGCCTCACCGAACGAGACGGTCAGTCAGTGCGCCGACGAGTCCCGACCACATCGGGTCGAAGGCGCGATCGAGTCGCCCCGCACGGGCGCTCGATCGGAGCTCGACGCGCCGATCAATCGCCTACTTGGAGTAGAGCTCGACGATCAGCTGTTCCTGCACCGGGATGTCGATCTGGGCCCGGGACGGGAGCTGGTGCACCAGGATGCGCAGCCGGTTCGGAACGACCTGCAGCCAGCCCGGCACGGGACGGTCGCCCTGGGTTTCGCGAGCGATGAGGAACGGCGTGGTCTCCAGCGACTTCGGCTTCACGTCGACGACGTCGTACTGGGTGACGCGGTAGCTCGGGATGTCGACCTTCTGCCCGTTCACGAGGAAGTGCCCGTGGCTGACCAGCTGGCGCGCGGCCCGGCGCGTGCGAGCCAGACCGGCGCGATAGACGACGTTGTCCAGCCGCGACTCCAGGATCTGCAGCAGATTGTCACCGGTCTTGCCCTGGCGACGTACGGCTTCCTCGTAGTAGCGACGGAACTGCTTCTCCAGCACGCCGTAGCTGTACTTGGCCTTCTGCTTCTCCTGGATCTGCAGCAGGTATTCGCTCTGCTTGATCCGGGAGCGGCCGTGCTGGCCGGGCGGATAGGGACGGCGCTCGAAGGATGCGTCGCCGCCGACGAGATCGGTGTTGAGGCGGCGCGAGATGCGCGTCGCCGGTCCGGTGTAACGAGCCATATCTGTTCTTCCCCTCAGACCCGACGACGCTTCGGCGGGCGGCAGCCGTTGTGCGGCTGCGGCGTCACGTCGGAGATCGTCCCGACCTCGAGGCCGGTGGCCTGGAGCGAGCGGATCGCGGTCTCACGGCCCGAGCCCGGGCCCTTGACGAAGACGTCGACCTTGCGCATGCCGTGCTCCTGCGCCTTGCGGGCCGCGTTCTCGGCCGCCATCTGGGCGGCGAACGGGGTTGACTTGCGCGAGCCCTTGAAACCGACGTGGCCGGCCGAAGCCCAGCTGATCACATTCCCGGCCGGGTCCGTGATCGACACGATCGTGTTGTTGAAGGTGCTCTTGATGTGCGCATGTCCGTGCGCGACGTTCTTCTTCTCCTTGCGGCGGACCTTCTTGGCCGCCGATTTGCGGGCCGGACCCGGCATTACTGATCACCGTCCTGGCTCTTCGCGCAAGCGCTCATCACACCGCTCGCTGCGCTCCTCGCTTCGCTGCGATGCTCGCTCACTTCTTACCTGCCTTCTTCTTGCCCGCGATCGTCTTCTTCGGGCCCTTACGGGTACGGGCATTGGTCTTGGTGCGCTGGCCGTGGACCGGCAGTCCGCGACGGTGCCGCAGGCCCTCGTAGCAGCCGATCTCGATCTTTCGACGGATGTCGGCGGCAACTTCGCGGCGCAGGTCGCCTTCGACCTTGTAATTGGCATCGATGTGGTCGCGCAGCAGCACCACGTCCTCGTCGGACAGGTCGCGGGTGCGCAGGTCGGGGCTCAGGCCGGTGGCCGCGAGCGTCTGCTTGGCACGGGTCGGGCCCACGCCGTAGATGTAGGTGAGCGCCACTTCCAGCCGCTTGTCGCGGGGCAGGTCGACGCCGGCAAGACGAGCCATGCTTGGTCGGATCTCCTCGTTCGTCGAAGGTCTCGTGCGCACCCGTCCGGTCTTGCGCCGGAATGGTGCGGTCCGGCTGCCGGCCCCGGCCTTCGTTCCGGGGGTGGACCCTGCCGTCAGGCAGGGCTGGCGTGCGCGTGCGGGTGGTGCTTGCTGCCGTTAGCAGCGGTGTGGCGCTGGTCGGTCGCCGGGCTCAGCCCTGACGCTGCTTGTGGCGCAGGTTCTCGCAGATGACCATGACCCGACCGTGGCGACGGATGACCTTGCACTTGTCGCAGATCGGCTTGACGCTCGGCTTGACCTTCACGGCCGTGGCCTTTCCTCTAGGTACCGGGCCTGAGCCCGGGTGTCTCTACTTGTAGCGGTAGACGATGCGGCCGCGGGTCAGGTCGTAGGGCGAGAGTTCGACGACCACACGGTCCTCCGGAAGGATCCGGATGTAGTGCTGCCGCATCTTGCCGCTGATGTGTGCGAGCACCTTGTGACCGTTGCTCAGTTCCACTCGGAACATCGCATTCGGCAACGGCTCGACGACCCGTCCTTCGACCTCGATGGCCCCGTCT
>JAFAWL010000150.1 GCA_019241805.1 Actinomycetota bacterium | reverse complement strand
GCGGCCGGCGCGCCGACCACGACCACAGCGCCCGGAGGCCGGCCGCGCCAGGCGATCGGCCCCAGCGGGCCGGAGCCCACGACGGCGATCTCGACGGGCCCGTCGAGCAGCGCCTCGGCCGTCGCCAGCGACCAGCCGGCGAAACGTGGATGCCGCTGGGCCAGCGAGGACATCGCCGCGAGCGCCTGTTCGGCCCGTCGACGACGTGCGAGAGAGCCGGTCAGCGACGAGGAGGTCACGAGAGCGGCGATCAGCGCCGCGGTACCGGACGGACTGGCGTTGTCGGTCGGATCACGCGGTCGCACCACGAGAGTCTCGGCGTCGTCCGCGGTGTCGAAGAAGCCACCGTCCTGGGCCGAGAATCGTTGGTCGGCCGTATCCAGCAGCTCGTTCGCCGAGTTCAGCCAGTGCGGATCCGCGCTGGCCTGGTGCAGCATGAGCAAGCCGGCGGCCAGGTTCCCGTAGTCGTCGGCGACACCGGCGGCCGCTCCGACCACACCGCCGCGCGACGTGCGACGCAGCCGCCCGTCGACCACATGGCGGTCGAGCAGCAGCCGAGCGCAGTCGGTGGCCGCGTCGAGGTAACGCTGTTCGTCGAGCAACACCGCGGCCTCGGCCAGTCCGGCGATCGCCAGGCCGTTCCACGAGGTGACGAGCTTGTCATCACGCGCGGGCTGCGCTCGCTTCTGCCGCGCGGCCAGCAACCGTTCGCGCACGTCGTGCCACCGGGCCGGGTCGTCCGGATCCCGACGCAGTTGCAGCGTGGAGCTTCCGTGCTCGAAGGTCCCGGCAGATGTCACGGTGAGCAGCGCCGCCGCCCACCGGCCGTCCTCCGGTCCGAGCACATCCGCCAGCTGCGTCGGCGTCCAGACGTAGGTCAGTCCTTCGACGCCCTCGGTGTCGGCGTCGAGCGCCGAGGCGAAACCCCCTTCGGAGGTACGCAGATCGGCCAACAGGAATTCGGCCGTCTCGCGAGCAATCCGCTCGCCGAGCGGATCGCCGGACAGCCGCCACCAATGCAGATAGAACGACAACAGCAGCGCGTTGTCGTACAGCATCTTCTCGAAATGCGGGACGACCCAGTCGGCGTCGACCGAGTACCGCGCGAAGCCGCCGGCCAACTGGTCGTACATCCCGCCACGCGCCATTGCGTCGGCGGTGCGTGTGATTGCCGCGCCGGCCGCGCTGGAACCAGTGCGCTCGACGTGGCGCAGCAGGAACTCCAGGGCCATCGAGGGCGGGAACTTCGGCGCGCCGCCGAACCCGCCGCGGACCGGATCGAATCCCTCGACCAGCGCAGCCGCCGCTCGATCGAGTGCGGCGGCGTCCAGCGGTTCGGTCGAGGCCAAGCCAGCTGCCTGCCCGAGCGCGGAGACCACCCGCCGCCCGGCTTCCTCGACGTCGCCGCGACGCTCCTGCCAGGTCTGACTGATGGCGAGCAACAGTCGGCGAAACTGTTCACGCGGGAAGAAAGTGCCCGCGTAGAACGGCTCACGATCAGGGGTGAGCACGCACGTCATCGGCCAGCCACCCTGGCCCGTCATCGCGGTCACAGCATCCATGTAGACGGCGTCGACGTCGGGGCGTTCCTCGCGGTCGACCTTGATCGAGACGAAGTGGTCGTTCATGACCGAGGCAACCTCCTCGTCCTCGAACGAGTCGTGCGCCATGACGTGACACCAGTGGCAGGCCGCGTACCCGACGCTCAGCAGTACCGGTACGTCACGACGCTTCGCCTCGGCGAAGGCCTCGTCGCTCCACTCCCACCAGTCGACCGGGTTGTCCTTGTGTTGCAGCAGGTACGGACTGGTCGCGACGCCCAGGCGGTTCACCCGGTCCATGATCCGCGCTGCCCGTCTGGTGTTCGCAGTAGCCCACGCCGGGAGGGCTCGCGGCGACAGCAGCAGGGAGCGACGTCCAAGCTCGACGGGCTAGCGGCTCACGAGCAGTTGCCGTACAACTGCCGTACGTCGAGTGAGGGTAGGTGCATTGACGGCGACGAAGACGTGACGACCACGCTTGCACTTGATCGGTGTTGCGCGGCAGACGTGGACCGACAGACGTGGACCGACAGACGTGGACCGACAATGGGCGCAGCAATTGCTACGGGAAGCCCTTCCGAGGGCCATCGTCGCCGCCTAGGTGGGCGGCGGCCGAATCGTCGTGGTCGACCCCGACAACGAACGACTGGCCGCCTGGTACGCCGCGAACGGATTCATTCCGACCGCCGGCAACGGCTTGTGCACGTTCATGAAGATGGCGACTTCGCGCGCCTACCTGCCGCCGAGTTGAAGCACACGTAAGTGGGACGCCGCGGTCAGTCATGGGCGAGCTGTCGGCTGATCACCAGCCGCTGGATCTGATTGGTCCCCTCAAAGATCTGCATGACCTTGGCCTCACGCAGGTACCGCTCGACCGGGAAGTCACAGGTGTAGCCGTAGCCGCCGAGTACTTGGACCGCATCGGTGGTGACCTTCATCGCGGCGTCGGTGGCCACCAACTTCGCCGTGCTGGCCGCGCGGCTGAACGCACGCCCGGCGTCGCGCCGCCGGGCCGCATCGAGCAGCGTCGCCCGAGCGGAGTCGACGGCGGCGATCATGTCAGCCAGCAGAAACCGCAGTCCCTCGTGCTGGATTATCGGGACACCGAACGCGACCCGTTCGCGCGCGTAGTCGACGGCCGCGTCGAGTGCGGCCTGCGCTAGCCCGACCGCACAGGCCGCGATGCCGAGACGTCCGGAGTCCAGGGCGCCGAAGGCGATCGTCAGCCCGTGCCCAGGCTCACCGACCAGGGCGTCCGCCCCCACCTCGACGTCGTCGAGCAGCACGCTGGCCGTGGTCGAACCGGTCAGGCCCATTTTGCGTTCCGGCCGTCCGAATGACAGGCCGCTGGCGCCCGCGCGAACCAGGAAGCAGGAAATGCCCCGATCGGCGCCGCCGTCGATGAGCCGGGCGAACACGTTGTAGAAGTCGGCCTCGCCGCCGTGCGTCACCCATGCCTTGGTCCCGTTGAGTCGGTAACCGCCGCCGGGGCACGCCTGCGCAGTAGTCGCGATCGCCGCCGGATCGGATCCGGCCTGTGGCTCGGACAAGCAGTACGCGCCGAGCAGGTCACCGCCGAGGAACTCAGGCATCCAGTCGCCGCGCTGGTCGGCCGTGCCGAACGTGAACACCGGATAGCACGAAAGCGTGTGCACGCTGACGCCGACGGCGACTGACGCCCACCGACGGGAAATCTCCTCCAACGCCTGGAGATACACCTCATAGGGCTGGCCCCCACCCCCGAATTCGACCGGGTACGGCAACGACAGGAGCCCGGATGCACCGAGCAGGCGCATCACGTCACGGGGGAAACGGGCGGCCCGTTCGTCGGCCGCCGCCCGCGGAGCCAGCTCGCGGTCGGACAACTGGCCCGTGAGATCGAGCAGGGCCCGCGCCTCATCAGAAGGCAGCAGTCGATCTACGAGCATGAGGACACAGTATTCGCACGGCCAGTCGCCGGCACGCGATCCTATTCCTACTT
>JAFAWL010000222.1 GCA_019241805.1 Actinomycetota bacterium | reverse complement strand
TGCCGACCTGGGTGAACGCCTCGGCGATCAGCCCGCCGATGGTGGCGTCCTGCGCGGAGATCGTCGCGACGTGCGCGATCGCCTGCTCGCCCTCGACCGGGGTGGCCGCGGCGTCCAGCGCCTCGTTCACCGCGGTGACGGCGGCGTCGATGCCGCGCTTGAGCGCGGTCGGGTTCGCGCCGGCGGCGACATTCTTCAGCCCGGCGTTGACCAGCGCCTGTGCGAGGACGGTCGCGGTGGTCGTGCCGTCACCGGCGACGTCGTTGGTCTTGGTGGCCACCGTCTTGGCCAGCTGCGCCCCGAGGTTCTCGTACGGGTCGGTCAGCTCGACCTCACGAGCGATGGTGACGCCGTCGTTGGTAATGATCGGCGGACCGTAGGACTTGTCGAGGACGACGTTGCGTCCCTTGGGCCCGAGAGTCACCTTGACGGTGTTCGCGAGCTTGTCGACACCGCGCTCTAGCGCGCGGCGGGCGTCCTCGTCGAAACTGAGGATCTTCGCCATGGGTATCCCTTCTCAGACAGCCAGCAGCCGTAAGCGACGCTGCCCCGGAACTGAGTGATCAGTCCGGGGCAGCGCTCAGGTCTGTGCCGGGCTTACTTCTCGATGACGGCCAGGACGTCGCGCGCGGACAGGACGAGGAAGTCCTCGCCGCCGTAGCGGACCTCGGTGCCGCCGTACTTGCTGTAGAGGACGAGGTCGCCGACGGCCACGTCGAGCGGCACGCGGTTGCCCTTGTCGTCGATGCGGCCCGGGCCGACAGCGAGGACCTTGCCCTCCTGCGGCTTCTCCTTAGCGGTGTCCGGAATGACGATGCCGGACGCGGTCGTCGTCTCGGCCTCGCTCGCCTGCACGACGATGCGGTCCTCGAGCGGCTTGATGCTGACCTTGGTGGCGGTCACGGTGGATCTCCCCTTCTCGGGTTCGATAGTCGATGTTGCGGTGGCCTGTCGTCGCGGTGCCAGCACCACCTGTTGGCACTCTAACGCGGCGAGTGCCAACTCTCAAACAGCGGGGGTCGCGCTGATCAGCCACGACCGGTGGTGCCGGCCACGACCGGGTGGATCTGGAGCCCGCACAGGCCGACCTCGAGCGGAAACTTCTGCGTGGTGCCCGTATTCGGGGCGGTGACCGACACCGAGTCCGAGGTGTCGCAGTCGGATCCGTCGGTGTCGGTGTCGAGCCATTCGACGGTGGCCGAAACGGCCTGATCCGGCTTCACCGTCAACGTCGTGATCGCCTTGGCCCCGCCGGAGTAGCCGGACAACGACCGGCTGGCGTGCACCGGTTCGCCGCCGTCCGGGTTGGCGTCGAAACCCGGGTAACCCGATACCGTGCACGGTTCGCCCAATTCGTTGACGAACTTGATGACGGCGCTGCCGTGACCGGCCGCACGCTGGGGCTCGCCGACGCTGGCGTGCAGCGCGCCGTTGCCGCACGGGCCGATTTGATCGACGGTGGGAGTGCCGGAGGCCGTGGCCGTGGAGCCGGATGCCGTCGATTCACCGCTGCCGGTGACGGTGGCGGTGCCGCCGGCCGGGCCGCTGCCCTCGGTGCCGGACGAATCGCAGGCCGCCACGGCGAGCAACGACGTCACGGCGATCGCCAGGCCGGCGACCCTTCGGCACGACCTGCTCATCGGGAGACCGCCTCGAACAGCCAGGAGTGCGGCGGTCGGGCAATGAGGCCCGGCGGCGGCGAGGGCAAGGGCCGCCCGGTCGGGTCGATGACGACGACCCGCGGGTCAGGCTCGTCGCTGCGGTAGACCTGCGCGACGGCGTCGGTGCGATCGAGGACCCAGCTCACCAATTCCCCGACGCGACCGGGGACAGCCCCTACCTCCCACATCAGCACGCTCACACCAGCACGTCCTCGATCGACAGGGCCGAGTCGGCCGGGATGTCCAGGGATGAGGGGGACGCTCCGTGGCGGACCAACTGGGCGCCCAGGGCGGCCACCATCGCGCCGTTGTCGGTGCAGAGCCCGGGCCGCGGCACGCGCAGGCGCAGACCGGCCTCGGCGCAGCGCTGCGCGGCCAGTGCCCGCAGTCGGGAGTTGGCCGCGACCCCGCCGCCGAGCAGCAGGTGACCGACTCCCCGTTCACGGGCCGCCCGCACGGCCTTGGCGGTGAGCACATCGACCACGGCTTCCTGGAACGAGGCCGCGACGTCGGCCACCGGCACGTCCTCGCCCGCGCGGCGTCGCCCCTCCACCCAACGCGCGACGGCCGTTTTAAGGCCCGAGAACGAGAACGCGAACGGCGGGTCGTGCGGACCGGACAGGCCGCGCGGAAACGCGATCGCGGCCGGGTCACCCTCACGGGCCAGTCGGTCGATCGGTGGCCCGCCGGGGAAGGGCAGGCCGAGCAGCCGGGCGACCTTGTCGTAGGCCTCGCCGGCGGCATCGTCGACCGTCGCACCCAGCTCGGTCACCTCCTCGCCACCGACTTGTGGGACGAGCAGCACCGAGGAATGGCCGCCGGAGACCAGAAGGGCCACGCACGGTTCTTCCAGCGGCCCGTTCTCCAGCAGATCCACCGCGACGTGGGCCGAGAGATGATTGACACCGTAGAGCGGCCGATCCAGCGCGAGCGCGTACGCCTTCGCCGCGGCGACACCGACCAGCAACGCGCCGGCCAGGCCCGGGCCGGCAGTCACGGCGATCGCGTCGATGTCGTCCAGGCCGACGCCGGCCGTCTCCAGCGCACGGCCCACGGTCGGGCGCATGGCTTCGAGGTGGGCACGACTGGCCACCTCCGGGACGACGCCGCCGAAGCGCGCGTGCTCCTCGACGCTGCTGGCGATCGCGTCGGCCAACAGCGTCGAGCCGCGCACGATGCCCACGCCGGTCTCGTCGCAGGAGGTCTCGATGCCCAGTACGAGCGGCTCGCTCATACCATCTCCCCCAGCTCGCGGCGCATGGTCACGGCATCGACGCGACCACCGTCGTAGTAGCCCCGCCGCACACCGAGCTCGACGAATCCCTCGCCCGCATAGAGCCTGCGGGCGGCGTCATTGTCGACCCGCACTTCGAGGAAAGCCTCGCGGGCGCCGCGCCGGTGCGCCTCGGCCAGCAGGTCGAGCAGCAGTCGCCGGCCCACGCCGGCTCGCCGCGCGGAGGGGACGACGCCGACGGTGAGGATTTCGGCCTCAGCGCCGACGACCCGCACGCCGGCCCAGCCGAGCAGCTCGCCCGCGCCGGTCTCGGCCGCGATGTAGTAGCGGTGGCGCCGGTCGGCCAGCTCGTCGCGATACCCGGCCGCGGTCCAGGCCTCGGTGCCGAACAGCTGCCGCTCGTAGGGCATCAGCGCGTCTATGTGCGCGCCGGTCATCGCCACGACCACCACCGAACCAGTCACGGCGTGACGGCCTTGGGCTGGCCCGGTGCTACCGCGTCCGGTCGCCGCAGGTACAGCGGCGTCAACGGCTCGCTCGGCGCTCCGGCCAGCACCCGCTCGGCGGCGGCGGCCACCAGCCGTCGCAGGTCGGGATAGTCGCCATCCAGCAGTGGCAAGCCGAGGACCTCGGCGTACTGGCGGGCGCCGGCGCCGACCATCGCCTCGCACCCCTCGAGCGGGACGTCTTCCGCTCGCGACACCGACGGCTCGTCGCGCCGCCGCCCGTCGGCGTAGCGCGCCCAATAGACCTCGCGCCGGCGCGCGTCCGTGGCGACAAGCACTCGACGGTCGGCGACGGCCAGTGCGTCGAGCGAGCAGACGCCGTAGGTCGGCAACCCCCGGGCGTCCGCGATCGAGATCGCGGTGACCAGCCCGACGCGCAGGCCCGTGAATGGTCCCGGCCCGACGCCGGCAACCACGGCGTGCAGTTCGGCCGGCGTCACCCCGGCCGATCGCAGGCAATCGGCGATCGTCGGCGCGAGCAATTCGCCGTGGCCGCGCGCGTTCACCTGCGTGCGGATGACGAGCGCGTGCGGATCCTCGATCGGTCCGACCGCGGCCGACACCGCCGCCGATGAGGTGTCGATGGCGAGGACGAACACGATCCGCGAGCCTAATCGGCGGTTTCGGCCAGGCGCTCGACCCGGTCGGTCCAGGACGGGCCGTACGCGCGTAGCTCGGCCCGCCGCTCGTCGGAGTCAACCAGGCGCGTGAGCTCTATCTCCAGGTGCTCGTCCGTCAGCTGTTCGACCAACCCGGCCCCCCACTCCACGATCGTCACCGATTCCTCGACATCGACGTCGAGATCGAGGTCGTCGACCTCGGCCAGTGAACCGAGTCGGTAGGCATCGACATGCACGAGCGGCAATCGGCCGCCGCGGTGCACCCGGGCGATGACGAACGTCGGCGACACGACGCGCCCCGACACCGCGAGGCCGGCTCCGACGCCTTGCGCGATCACGGTCTTGCCCGCTCCCAGCGGACCGGTGAGCACGACCAGATCGCCCGGACGCAACTGCGCGGCCAGCCGGATCCCGAGCGCGTGCGTGTCGGCCGCGCTCGGCAGGACCAGGCCGCTCACCGGCGTCGAGCGCCGCGGCGGCGGGTCGGCAGCGCGCGAGTGATCAATTGGGCCAACGGATCGGTGACCGCGTCCGGCTGCTCCATCAGCACGACATGGCCGGTGTCGGGCACCACGACGAGCTCGGCGCCCGGTAGCGCCGCCGCGATGGCCTCGCTGTGGTCGAGGGGGGTGAGCAGGTCATGATCACCGCAGATGACGAGCACATCCAGGCCGTCCAACCGTTTGAGGGCGTCGAGCTTGTCGTGCGAGGTGACCGCCGGATAGAAGTCGGCTACGACCTCGATGCGCGTCGCGGCGATCATCGAGGCCAGGTACTCCGAGGCGGCGGGATCCACCGCGGGACCGGCGAAACTGAGTTTGTTCACGAACACCCAGCCGATGTCGCTGCCCATCGCCCGGCCCCGCTCGACCACGGCCGCTCCCCGACGCGCCCCGCGAAGCAGCAACGGCAGCACGGGTGCCTTCAGCCGGGCGAGGATGGCCGGCAGACCCAGGGTGACGTCGGCCATCTTGCCGGCCGAGGTCGAGATCAAGGCAACCGCGGCAACGCGGCCGCGGGCGAACAGGTCCGGGCGTTGGTCGGCCAACGCCATCACCGTCATGCCGCCCATCGAGTGACCTACCAACACGATCGGACCGTCGGGGATCAGTTCGTCGACGAGCGCGGACAGGTCGGCACCGAGTTGGTCGATGGTCGCGCGGTCGCGAGGCGACCGGTCGCTTCGACCGTGGCTGCGCTGGTCGTAGAAAACCATCCGGATCCGGTCGCCGAAGTGCTCGGCGAGCGCGCGCCGCTGATAGGTGAACTCGCCCATCGCGAGGCAGTAGCCGTGTACGAAGACGACGGTGAGCCCGGCGTCGAGCGGACCGTTCTGTTCGTAGTAGAGCCCGACGCCGTCCTCGGCGGCGACCCGGCCACTGCGATCGACCGGCCACTGGTCGAGGGCCGTGACCGCGTCGACCCCTTCGATGGCGCGGCGACGCCGGTTGGCGGTGTGGTCGACGGCCAATACCACCGCGGTACCGGCGGCCAGGGCTCCGACGACGCCACCCACGATCCCGACCCGCTTCTTCACGCCGACGCTCCCGCACCGCGGCGGCTGGTCACGCCGCTCCTCCGACGTAGCGGCGGGTCACCCGGGCGCCGATTCTCGTCACGATCTCGTAGTGGATGGTGTCGAGTCCGTCGGCCCAGTCCTGGGCCGTCGGTTCGCCGTCACGTCCGGGGCCGAAAAGCACCGCGGGCTGACCGACCTCGATCGGCAGATCACCCACGTCGACCACGAACTGGTCCATACAGACGCGCCCGCTCACGGTGAATCGGCGACCACCGATCATCACCGGGGCGAGGTTGGTGGCCGCGCGCGGTATGCCGTCGGCGTAGCCCAGCGGCACGAGTGCGACCGTGGTCTCGAGCTTGGTCGTGTACGCGTGGCCGTACGAGACTCCCTCGCCGGCGCCCACTCGTTTGATCGAGGCCAGGCCCGCCTGCAGGGTCATTGCCGGGACGAGCCCGAAGCTCCCGCGAGCGGGCACCGGCGGGAGCCCGTAGACGGCGATGCCCGGCCGGACCAGATCGAAGTGGGTCTCGGGAGCAGTGAGCGTCGCGGCGGAGTTCGCGAGATGGCGGACGAGCGGTCGCAGTCCGGCCCGCTCGGCAACCTCGAGGGCGTCGCGGAAGGCAGCAACCTGCCGGGCGGTTACCGGGTGACCCGGCTCGTCGGCGAGGGCAAGATGACTCCAGATGCCGATGACGTCGATCTCGCCGGCCGCCTGGGCCCGGGCGGCGGCGGCCACCAGCTCGGGCCACTCGGTCACGTAGGCACCGTTCCGCGACAGCCCGGTATCGATCTTGAGATGCACCCGCACGGTGACACCCAGCTCGCGTGCGGTCAGCTGGGTGGCGGCCAGCGACCAGCCGCCGCTGATTCCGATGTCGACGCCGTGCCGTATCGCGGCCCGCAGGTTCGCGGTCTCGGCCGGTGTCCACAGCCAGGCGAGCACCGGCACGTCGATGCCGCCTGTGCGCAGCGCGATCGCCTCGTCGAGAACGGCGACGCCGAGCCAGCTAGCACCCCCGGCAAGGGCCGCACGCGCGCTTTCGAGCATGCCGTGCCCGTAGCCGTCGGCCTTGACGACCGCCATCACCTCGGCCGGGGTGGCGGCGCGCAGCGTCTCGACGTTGCCGCGGATGGCGGTCAGGTCGACGACGGCCTCGGCGCGGAACACGTTCGCGATTGTCCCACCGGAGCCGACGACAAGGCCGGAACTCAGCTTCGGACGAGGCGGAACGCCTGCCGGAGCGCACCCAGCACGTCGGCCGACGACGGCGGTCCCCCGAGCGCCGCGACCTGACCGGCCACGCCGTGGACGTGGGCGGCCACAGCGGCGGCGAGCGTCGGCTGCACGCCGCCGGCCAGCAGCGAACCGATCAGCCCGCTCAGCACGTCACCGCTGCCTGCGGTGCCCAGCCAGGGCGTGCCGGTGGTGTTCACGAACGCCAGGCCCGACGGCGCGGCTACCACGGTGGCGTCCCCCTTCAGCAGCAGCGTGGCGTCCAGCTCCGCCGCGGCCCGACGCGCGGAGTCGAGCCGGTCACCGGTCAACTTCACCGGCAGCCGCTCGAACTCGCGATCGTGCGGCGTGAGCACGGTCGGGGCCGCACGCGCGCGCACGAGATCGGGGTCGCCGGCGACGATCGTGATCGCATCGGCGTCGACGACCACCGGCAGGTTGGTATTGAGAACGTCCGATACCAGCGAACGGGCGGCGTCGTCGGTGCCCAATCCCGGTCCGACCACCCACGCCTGCACGCGCACATCGTCCGGGACGGCGTCCTCGTGGACGACGACCTCCGGGTAGCGGGCGCGAATCATGTCAGGGGCGCGGCCCAGATAACGGACCATCCCGGCCCCACCGTGGATCGCGGCGCCGGTGGACAGCACGCCCGCGCCGGGATAGTCGACGGAGCCGGCGATGACGCCGACGACCCCCCGCGTGTACTTGTCGTCGCTACCGGACGGCTCGGGCAGCACCCCGGCGACATCAGCCGCTTCGAGGATCCGGGCCCGCGGCTGAGGCAGGTGCGGACCGAGGCCGATGTCGACCAGGCGCACCTGGCCGGTGTGCCCGGCGCCGGCGCCGGTGACCAGTCCTGGCTTGATCGTGCCGAAGGTGACGGTGAGATCGGCGCTGACGGCCGGGCCGTCGACCGCTCCGGTGTCGGCGTCGACGCCGGAGGGAACGTCGACCGAGACGACCGTGCGGCCGGCGAGCCGGTGCGGCAGTTGGGCCGCGGCGCCGCGCAGGCCTCCGGAACCACCGATCCCTATGATCCCGTCGATGACCAGCTCGGCTTGCTCGGGCAGGTCGTCGACGAGCCGACCGCCGCTGGCGCGGAATTCGGCCAGGCCGCCGGTATGGGTCCTGTCCGGGGCGAGCAGAAGCGCGTCGACCGCCGCGCCGAGCCGGGCCAATCGAGCGCCGGCATAGAGCGCGTCACCGCCGTTGCCGCCGCTGCCGACGAGCAGCACGACCCGACGTCCGTAGACGTGGCCCAGCAGGCGCTGACACTGCACCGACAGCGCGTGGGCCGCGCGCTGCATCAATGCTCCCGGTGGCAGCAAGCGCATCAGCTCGGCCTCGGCGATCCGAATCTCACCGACCGTATGGATCCCTTGCACAGACCTACCCCTCCGCGATCACTGTCGCCGACGCGATGCCCCCGTCGTGCGAGAGCGAAACGTGCCAGCTCCGCACCCCGAGCGCGTCGGCCCGGGCCGCCACGGTGCCCGTCACGGCGAGCCGGGGGCGGCCGGACTCGTCGGTGCGCACCTCGGCGTCGGTCCACAGCATTCCGCCCGGCGCGCCCAACGCCTTGGCCAGCGCCTCCTTGGCCGCGAACCGGGCCGCCAACGATTCGGCCGAGCGGGCACCACCGGACGGAGTCCGTCGCTCGGCTGCTGTGAACAGACGCTCGATCAGACCGGGCGTCCGGTCCAACGCCTCGGCGAAGCGCGCTACCGGCACCACATCGATGCCGACGCCGACGATCATGCAGTAGGCGAGCCGACCGCGCCGGGCGGCGCGTAGTCGGACAGGTGCCCCGGGAAGGCCGACACATCCGGATTCAGGTAGGCGGCCGCGTTGTTCACGGCGGTGGCCACTTCGCCGAAACCGGTCGCGATCAGCTTGACCTTCCCCTCGTACTCCACGATGTCGCCTGCGGCGTAGATGCCCGGCACCGAGGTCCGGCCCTTCGTGTCTACGGCGATGTTCCGCTTGTGCAGCTCGACGCCCCATTCGAGCAGCGGACCCAGGTTGGCGGTGAAGCCGAGTGCGGCCACCAGCCGGTCGCAGGGCAGCTGCCGCGCATCTCCCCCAACGGTCACCTCGACCTCAGTGACGTACGGATCGCCGCGCACCGCTGAGATCTGCGCGTCGACCAGCATGGACACCGAGGAATTGCGCAGCACCTCGACCGAATGCGGATGGGCACGGAACTGTGCGCGGCGGTGGACGATCGTGACGGTCTTGGCCAGCGGTTCGAGCATCAGCGCCCAGTCGACGGCCGAGTCGCCACCACCCACGACGACCACGTCCTGGTTCTCGTAGACGGTGGGGTCGGGTACGAAGTGGGCCAGCCCGCGACCGAGATACTCGCCACCGACCGGCAACGGGCGGGGGGTGAACGTGCCGATGCCGCCGGTCACCACGATGGCGCGGCACTCGATCCGCACGCCGGCCGAGGTGGTCACGGCAAAGCCGCCGTCGCCGCGTTCGAGGCCGATGGCCTGCTGCCCGAGAAGGTAACCGGGTTCGAAGGGCGCCGCCTGGGCGACCAGCTGCTCGATGAGTTCGCGACCACGTATGGCGGGAAAGCCGGTGACGTCGAAGATCGCCTTCTCGGGGTACATCGCCGTCACCTGACCGCCGGGCTCTTCGAGTGAATCCAGCACCGCGGTCGACAGGGTGCGCACCCCCGCGTAGTAGGCGCCGAACAGCCCGACCGGGCCGGCACCGACGATGAGCAGATCGACCGATTTCGTCTGGGCAGCGGATGTCACACTGGCGATGCTAGGGGCTGCAACCGAGCCGGGGCGACACGGCATGCGCCGCGTTGCCTGAGGCACGGCGGCATCATTGGAAGACTGCCACGTCGCCTTCGTAGCCGAAGGCGGCGCAGAACGTGTCCGTAGCACAGGAGACCCCGCCCACGGTTTCTCCGTCCGGCAGGATCGGCAGCGGCAACGACCACGAGCTGCCGTCGTAGGTCACGACACCGGAACTGCCGCCGGCGACGCAATGGGTCACCGACGAACAGGACACCGACGTCAGATAGATGCCATCGATCGTGACCGGCGCCGACCATGAAGTTCCGTTGTAGCTGCTGACAAGGGCCGACGTAGCACTGGGGTCGTTGGCGACCGCGATGCAGAGCGTCGCTGATGCGCATGCGACGTCCTGGACCTGGAAGCTGCCCGGTATCGACTGCGGCGCCGACCACGATGTTCCGTTGAAGGTCAACACACCGTTGAAGGCGGTGGCCACACAGAAGGAGCTGCTCACGCAGTCGACCGAATCGAAGTCGCTGGCGCCCGATGCGGCCGGAGCCGACCAGGACGAACCGTCGTAGGCCGACGTCTTGCCGTCGATGTCCACGGCAAGGCAGAAGGACGTCGTCGGACAGGAGATTCCGGTGATCTGGTCGGCCGATGCCGGAATGACCGGTCCCCAGGCGGTGCCGTCGTACTTGTAGAAGCCGGCCGCGCCGACGCCGAAACAGAA
>JAFAWL010000116.1 GCA_019241805.1 Actinomycetota bacterium | reverse complement strand
CGCCGCGGCCAGGCCGGCCTCGAAATCGGAAAGCGCCTCAGTCGAGTAGTGGACGAGCAGCCCGGTTACGCCGTCGTAGACGACCTCGGGGATACCGCCGACGTCACTGGCCACCACCGGTGTCTGGCAGGCCATGGCCTCCAGATTTACGATGCCGAGCGGCTCGTACACCGACGGGCAGACGAACACGCTGGCCCGACCGAGCAGCTCGATCAGCTCCGGCCGCGGCACCATCTCGCGAATCCAGATCACTCCCGTACGCGTCGCGGACAGGTGCCGCACAGCCTGTTCCGTCTCAACCGCGATCTCCGGGGTGTCCGGTGATCCGGCACAGAGCACCAGCTGGATCTCGGGGTCGAAGTGATCGGCCGCGGCCAGCAGATGTCGCAGCCCCTTCTGTCGCGTGACGCGACCGACGAAGATCGCTGAAGGGCGGTTCGGGTCGACGCCGTAACGCTCGGCCACGCCGGTGGGCTCGACCGGTGCGTACATAGTGCTGTCGATGCCGTTGTAGATGACGTGGATGCGTGCCGGGTCCACGAACGGGTAGGCGCCGATGATCTCGTCGCGCACTCCGCGGCTGACCGCGATGACGGCGTCGGCGCTCTGGTAGGCCTGCCTTTCCGCCCACGAAGAAATGCGATAGCCGCCACCGAGCTGCTCGGCCTTCCACGGCCGCGAAGGCTCGAGCGAGTGCGCGCTGAGCACATGCGGCACTCCGTGCAGCTGGGCCCCCAAGACGCCGGCCAGGTTGGCGTACCAAGTGTGCGAGTGCAGCACGTCGACCCCGCCGACCGCGGCCGCCATCTCGACATCGATGCCCAGCGTCTGGAGGGCGGCGTTCGCACCGGCCAGCGCCGGTGGGGTCGAATACGCATGGACGCCCGGCTCGGATCGGTCGGCCCCCCAGCAGTGCACGTCGACGTCGATGATCTTTCGCAGTTCGCGTACCAGGAACTCCACGTGCACGCCGGCACCGCCGTAAACCTCGGGCGGGTACTCGCGGGTCAGCACCCCTACTCGCATGCTCGAAGGGTAGCGACGACAGGGATGGACGAATCCCGCGCGATCGATAGGCTTGCGATATGGCGAGGGATCCGCGCGTACTCGGAATGGTCCTCGCCGGTGGCGAGGGCAAGCGGCTGTGGCCGCTGACCGCCGACCGGGCAAAGCCAGCGGTCCCCTTCGGGGGCAACTACCGGCTCGTCGACTTCGTGCTGTCGAACCTCGTCAACGCGGGCTACCTGCGGATCTGCGTGCTCACCCAGTACAAATCGCACTCCCTCGACCGGCACATAACCCAGACCTGGCGGATGTCCACGGTGTTGGGCAACTACGTGACGCCCGTGCCGGCGCAGCAGCGCCTCGGTCCACGGTGGTACACCGGCAGCGCGGACGCCATCCTCCAGTCGTTCAACCTGATCTATGACGATCGGCCCGAGTACATCGTCGTGTTCGGAGCTGATCACGTCTACCGGATGGATCCCTCGCAGATGGTCGAACGGCACATGCAGACCGGGGCCGCGGTAACCGTCGCCGGGATCCGAGTGCCTCGGCACGAAGCGACCGCGTTCGGCGTGATCGATGCCGACAGCGAAGGGCGCGTGCTCGGATTCTTGGAGAAACCGGCCGAACCGCCGGGACTGCCGGACAACCCGGATCAGAGCTACGCCTCGATGGGCAATTACGTCTTCACCACCGACGCACTCATCGAAGTGCTCAAGGAGGACGCCGCCGACGAGGGTTCGGTGCACGACATGGGCGGCAGCATCATGCCGATGATGGTGAAAAAGGACGCCGCCTGGGTCTACGACTTCGCCGATAACGACGTGCCCGGCGCCGAGGACCGCGACCGCGGCTACTGGCGCGATGTCGGCACGATCGACGCCTACCATGACGCGCACATGGATCTCGTCGCCGTTCACCCGATCTTCAATTTGTACAACCAGCGCTGGCCGATCTACACCCATCAACCGCCCATCGCACCGCCGGCGAAATTCATCGAAGGCGGTATCGCCCAGGAATCAATCGTCTGTGCCGGAACGATCATCTCCGGCGCCGCCGTCCGGCAGAGTGTCGTCGGAGCCAACTGCCGGTTGCACGCCGGCGCCTACGTCGAGGGTTCGGTGCTGATGGACGGCGTCCAGATCGGCCGGGGCGCGGTGGTGCGCCGGGCCATTCTCGACAAGAACACCGTGGTGCCCGACGGTGCGCACATCGGCATAGACGCCGAAGCCGACCGCGCCAATTACCACGTGTCCGACGCGGGCATCGTCGTACTCGGTAAGGGTCAGCTGGCCCTGCCGCGGTGAGACACGCCATGAGCGTCGGCTGGGACACCGTCGCCTCGGTGTCGTCATGGCAGGGGCTGGCGCCGCTCGACCTGGACACACGGGCCGACGTCTGCGTAGTCGGCTTGGGTGCGTCCGGGCTGGCCGCCGTCGATGCTTTGTGTGCCCGTGGACTGGACGTCGTCGGCATCGACGCCGGGCGGGTGGCCGGCGCGGCCGCCGGTCGTAACGGCGGGTTCCTGCTGGCCGGAGCGGCCAGGCCGTTCCACCAGGCCGTGAGCGACTGGGGCGTCGAGGCGGCTACCGGCCTGTATCGCCAGACCCTCGCCGAGATCGACCGCCTTGCGGAGATCCTCGGACCGGCGGTCGTCTTCCGGGTCGGCAGCATCCGGCTAGCAGGACTGCCGGGGCCGCCGAAAGGGCCGGCCGAAGCGGAGGATCGAGCGCGCGAACTGGCCGATTGCCGCGCGCAGGCGGCCGCCCTGCTCAAGGCCGGCTTCGCCGTCGAGACGTATCACGGCCCGCTCGGCGAGGGTCTCTATCTACCTCACGACGCGGCGATGAATCCGGCCGCTCGCTCACTGGCGCTGGCCGGGCCCCTGTCGACGCGGGCCCGTCTCTACGAAGGCACCCGGGCCGCCTCGATCCGGTCGGGCCTGGTCTCCACCGAACGGGCTGCCGTGTCGGCCGGAGCGGTGATCGTCGCCGTGGACGGCGGGTTGGCCGAGCTGCTGCCGACCCTGTCGAGCCGGGTGCGCACCGCCCGACTTCAGATGCTCAGTTCGGCCCCCATCGACGAGCGTCGCCTGCCCTGCCCGGTCTATGGCCGATGGGGTTACGACTATGCACAGCAAGACGGCGAAGGCCGCGTCTTTGTCGGCGGTGGGCGCGACCTGTTCGCCGCGGACGAATGGACCCACGACGCCACTCCCACCGCCGCCGTGCAGGCCTACGTCGAGCAGGTCGCGCGGCGAATGGTCGGGCATGCCGTCTCGGTCAGTCATCGATGGGCGGCCACCGTCGGCTATACCGATGACGGTCGGGCGCTGGTCACCCCGGTCGCCGAGGGCGTGGTCGCTTGCGGCGGCTACAGCGGTACCGGCAACCTCGTCGGACCGGTCGCGGCCCGCGCCGCGGTGGCGCTTGTCCTGGACGGGACGCCGCCACCGGCTTACTTCGCCAGCTGACCCGGCGGCGGAGAGTCACACTCGTCACGTCCGTTCGTCTGTGAGCAATAGCGATACGACCGGTGCAGCAGAATGGACGGATGCCCGTCGACGCGAACGATCGCGCGGCCGAACTGGTCGCCGCCCTGCGCCGGGCCGGCGTTAGTGACCTCGATGCGGGAACACGGCGGCGAGCCGAGTACTCCTCCGACGCCTCGAACTACCGCCTTGTGCCCAGCGCGGTCGCGTTCCCACGACATGCGGACGAGGTCGCCGCTGCTCTGGCCGTGTGCCGAGAACTCGCTGTCCCACTGACCAGCCGGGGCGGGGGCACGTCGATCGCGGGGAACGCGATCGGGACCGGACTGGTACTGGACTTCTCCCGGCACCTCAACCGCGTGCTGTCCGTCGACCCGGATGCCCGCACTGCGCGGGTCGAACCGGGCGCGGTGCTCGACTCGATCACCGACGCGGCCGCCACGCACGGGCTGCGATTCGGCCCAGATCCCTCGACGCACTCACGGGCCACCATGGGCGGATCGATCGGCAACAACGCCTGCGGATCGCGTGCGCTCGCCTACGGTCGGACCGCCGACAACGTGACCGCCCTCGACTTGCTCACGATCTCCGGTGAGCGTCTCACCGCGACCACCCTGGCTGAGACTGCGTCACCGATCTCAGCGCAGCTGTCCGGCCTGGTCGCCGAACGGCTTGCGCTGATCCGCACCGAGTTCGGCCGATTCGGCCGGCAGGTTTCCGGCTACTCCCTCGAACATCTCCTGCCCGAGAACGGTGGGCGGCTCGATCGCTTCCTCGTCGGAAGTGAAGGGACGTTGGCGGTCACCGTCGGCGCCACGGTCAAGCTGGTCGAGCAACCGTCGGCGGTCGCGCTCGTCGTGTTGGGCTACACGGACATGCCGACCGCAGCCGAGGCGGTGCCGGCGTTGCTTCCGCATCGACCGGTCGCCCTGGAGGGGATGGACGCCCGCCTCGTCGATGTCGTGCGCACCCGCCGAGGAAGCGCCGCGGTGCCACCGCTGCCTTCCGGCGGGGGTTGGCTGCTGGCCGAGGTGAGCGGGGCCGACCTCGACGCGGCCCGGTCAGCCGCAACCGAGTTGGTCGCCGACGCCGGTGCCATCGACGCCAGCATCGTCACCGGCCCGGCCGCGGCGGCTTTGTGGCGCATTCGCGAGGACGGCGCGGGCTTGGGCGGGCGCTCGCCGGACAACCAGCCGGCCTGGCCCGGCTGGGAGGATGCGGCGGTCCCGCCGGCGCGACTGGCCGACTATCTCCGCGACTTCTCCGCCTTGCTGTCCGAGCATCGGTTGGACGGGCTCGTGTATGGGCACTTCGGCGACGGCTGTGTGCACGCGCGTATCGACTTCCCGCTGGCCGATCGTCCAGAGGCCTTCCGCCGATTCGTCACGGCATCGGCCGAACTCGTAGGCCGCTACGGCGGATCGATGTCGGGGGAGCACGGCGACGGGCGGGCGCGCGGAGAACTGCTGCCCTACATGTACTCGGCTGCCGCTATCGAAACGTTCGCCGCGGTGAAGCACATCTTCGATCCGAGCGATCTGCTCAACCCGGGCGTGCTCGTTCGTCCGGCGCCACTCGATCGCGATCTACGTCTGCCCGCGGCGCGCTCACTTGCGCATCGGCTCGGCTTCGCCTACCCGCATGATCGTGGCGACCTGTCGACGGCGGTGCACCGATGCGTCGGCGTCGGCAAATGTCGTGCCGACACCAGCGCCTCCGGCGGTGTGATGTGTCCGTCCTACCTCGCCACCAAGGACGAGAAGGACTCGACCCGAGCTCGCGCTCGCGTGCTGCAGGAGTTGGCCAACGGCGCGTTGGTGAAGGGGTTCGACGCGCCGGAACTGCAGCAGTCGCTCGACCTGTGTCTGTCGTGCAAGGGGTGTTCGAGTGACTGCCCGGCCGGAGTCGACATGGCGACCTACAAGGCCGAAGTGCTGTACCAGCGTTACCGGCGACGGTTACGCCCGGTCGCTCACTACTCATTGGGCTGGCTGCCGCGCTGGGCGCGCCTGGCCGCCCGCCTGCCGCGGCTGACCAACGCAGTGCTCGCTCGTAAGCCGATCGCCGCACTGGCCAAGCGGGCCGGTGGCATCGATCCCCGACGTCCGTTGCCGTCCTTCGCGACGAGTACCCTTCGTCAGCAGCTCGTTGGTCGGCCGGCGAAGGCCGACGCGAAGCCGGTATTGCTGTTCGTCGACACCTTCACCGAACACTTCACACCCGAAGTCGGGCAGGCTGCGGTACGCGTGCTCGAAGCCGCGGGATATCGCGTGCAGGTCACCGAGCAGCCGGTCTGTTGCGGCCTCACGTGGATCTCGACCGGACAATTGGACGGAGCCCGCCGCCGCCTGCGCGCGGCGCTGGATGCGGTGGATCCAGCTGTCGCCCGAGGCATTCCGGTCGTCGGGCTCGAGCCGTCGTGCACCGCGGTGTTGCGTTCGGACATCACCGAGTTACTGCCGAACGATCCGCGGGCCGCCCGGCTCGCCGCAGCCACTCGCACGTTGGCCGAACTGCTTCGCGAGACCGAGGGCTGGCAGCCGCCGTCGTTGTCAGGAGTTACCGGGGTGGCACAACCGCACTGCCACCACCACGCCGTGCTGGGTTGGCAGGCGGACGCCGAGCTGCTGGCCGATTCCGGCGCCGCCATCACAGCGGTCGGCGGCTGCTGTGGGTTGGCCGGAAACTTCGGCGTCGAACGCGGTCACTACGACGTGTCGGTCGCCGTCGCCGGCACCGCCCTGCTGCCCGCGGTGGCCGCGGCCGGCGATGAGGCGACGGTGCTGGCGGATGGCTTCTCCTGCCGCACTCAGCTCGATCAGCTCGCCGCGGTACGCGCCCGGCACCTGGCTGAACTGCTGGCCGATCACCTGCCCGATCCTGAAGTTGATCATCCTGTCGAACCGGAGGGACGTTCATCGTGACCGGATTCGTGCCACCGCCCTACCCCTTCGACCGCCTCGACGACATCGCCGCGTTGGCCGCCAAGCACGACGGTGGCGCGGTCGACCTGTCCATCGGCACGCCGTGCGATCCGCCTCCGCCGGAGGTGATGGCCGCGCTGGAGCGGCCTGATCTGGCTCGCACCTACCCGCCGTCGACCGGGTCGCTGCCGCTGCGCACAGCCATGAGCGAGTGGCTCCGGCGCCGGCTGGGCGTCGAGGCCGACCCGGTCGCCCAGATCGCCGCCTGCGTCGGCACGAAGGAGTTCGTCGCCAGCGTGCCGCAGTATCTCAAGCTGCGTGACCCCTCGCGCGACATTATCCTTTACCCCGTCGTGAGTTATCCGACGTACGCGATGGGAGCCATCCTGGCCGGCCTCCGGGCCGTGCCTTACGCGAGGCTCGACGACATCAAGGACGCCGACGCGAAGCGGGCGCTCGCGGTCTGGGTCAACTCGCCGGCGAATCCGACCGGCGAACTGTCCGATCCGGCCGTGGCCGCGGCTTGGGGACGGGACCACGATGTGCTCGTGCTCTCCGACGAGTGCTACGCCGAGTTCACCTGGGCCGAGCCGCCGACGAGCGTGCTGCGTGAGGGAACGACGGGCGTGCTTGCCGTGCATTCGCTATCCAAGCGTGACAACTTCGCGGGCGCGCGGGTCGGTTTCTACGCCGGCGACGCCGAGCTGATCCATTACTTGCGCGAGGTTCGCAAGCACGCAGGACTGATGGTTCCCGGACCCGTCCAGGCCGCTGCCATCGTTGCTCTGGGCGACGACGAGCATGTCGAGCGACAGCGCGAGCGCTACCTGCGTCGGCTGCAACGGCTGGCCGAACTGCTGAGCGCGGTCGGCTACCCGGCGACACTGCCGGCCGGGGCCTTCTATCTGTGGGTGGCCGCGCCCGACGGTGATGCCTGGTCGGCCACCCGCGAACTGGCCGAACGCTTCGGGCTGATCGTGTCACCGGGTGAGTTCTACGGGCCCGCCTCGTCAGGCTACTTCCGCGTCGCGGCGGTCCAACCCGACGACAAGATCGAACTCTTGGCAGCGCGGGCCGGGCTCTCTTAACCGCGTCGCTGCGGGCCGGGTCGCTCGGCCTACCGCGGGTACAGGTTTCTCATACGATCGCAAGGGACGCGCGGGTTGATATATCGCGTCACCGCGTGGGTATGAGCCTGGTACGGCAACGTAGAACGGACGAGCCGTGTACGGACGCCGAGACGACAGGAGGCTCGACATGAGCGCACTCGACAAGGCGAAGAATGCCGCTAAGGGCGCCGAAGGCAAGGCCGAGGAAGCTGTAGGCCACGCGACAGGCGACCGGAACGAAGTTGCCAAGGGTCAGGCGAAGCAGAGCAGCGCCGACCTGAAGAACGCGGGCGAGAAGGTTAAGGACGCGTTCAAACACTGACTCTCTTCTAGGCGTGTCTGCCGTCGCAGACCCGAACGTAAGAGCCGCCGCGGCCCCGTGACTCCGTCGAGTCGCGGGGCTGTCTGCTTGTCCCTGTTGGGGGCGAGTCGCCGCCGGCATGAGTGGAAGGTCGCCGCGAATGTCGTTGACCCCTGAGGGTCGCCCGGAAAGTGCCAAGCAGCCGGGGCGGCCGGTCGAGAACCCACGGCCCGAGGGCGTCGACGATGGGACCGTCGAGGCTCTCGGCAAGCTGTCCGAAGCGCTCGAGGTGGTGGAGGAGGCTCGTGGCCTGCTGTACAGCTTCCACCGGCGAAGCGGCACGGCTGATCGAACGCTGCAGGAGGCGGTCCTGAAGTTGCGGGTCGCCGGTCACGCCGAGATCGCCGATCACATAGAGCAGACGCTGGTCGGGCGCGACGTCGTGCGTGACATGTGGACGTTTCAGATCGTCGAGAGCTACGACGATCAGTACTGGTCGGTGTTCCGGGATGCCGACCGCTACGCCCGCGAGTCACTCGTGTCGGGCACCCGGCACATCTTCGAGGCCGAGATGAAGCACCGGGAACAGCGCTGAGTCAAACGAATTCGACGCCCTGGGCCAAGGGAAGACCGCTCGAGTAGTTGACCGTGTTCGTCGTGCGCCGCATGTAGTTCTTCCAGGCGTCCGAGCCCGATTCCCGGCCGCCGACGGTCTCCTTCTCGCCGCCGAAGGCGCCACCGATCTCGGCTCCCGAGGGGCCGATATTGACGTTGGCGATGCCGCAGTCGGAGCCGTCGGCGGCCATGAATCGTTCGGCCTCGCGCACATCCGTGGTGAAGATCGAGGACGACAAGCCCTGCGGAACGTCGTTGTGCAGCGCGATCGCCTCGTCGAAGTCGTCGTAGGCCAAAACGTAGAGCAGGGGTGCGAACGTCTCGGCCCGGACGATCGCCGTCTGCCCGCGCATGCGGACGATGGCGGGCTCGACGTAGTAGGCCTCGCCATGCTCGTCGCCGCCCACTCGCCCGCCGCCCACGATCAGCTCGCCGCCGTCGGCCCCGGTCGCGGCACTGATCGCGGCCCGGAAGCCTTCGTAAGCGGCGTGATCGATGAGCGGGCCCACCAACGTCCGCGGATCCAGTGGGGATCCGATCGGCAACGTGCGATACGCCTTGGCCAATCGCTCGACCAATTCGTCGGCGATCGTTCGATGGACGATGATCCGCCGCAGCGATGTGCACCGTTGCCCGGCCGTGCCCGCCGCGGAGAAGACTATGCCTCGCACCGCAAGGTCGAGATCGGCGGACGGGGCGACGATGGCCGCGTTGTTGCCGCCGAGTTCGAGCAGCAGACGACCGAAGCGAGCCGATACCCGAGGGGCGACGGCTCGCCCCATCCGGGTAGACCCGGTCGCGCTGATCAGCGCCACCCGGTCGTCGTCGACGAGTGCCGCGCCGATCTCCGGCCCTCCGACGACCACCGAACTGATCTGGTCGGGAGCGCCCACCCGACGCGCCGCTTCCGCCGCGAGCGCCTGGCAGGCCAGGGCGGTCAGGACGGTCTTGTCCGACGGCTTCCACACGACGGCGTCACCGCAGACGAAGGCCAATGCCGCATTCCACGACCAGACGGCAACCGGAAAATTGAAGGCACTGATGATCCCGACGACGCCCAACGGGTGCCACTGCTCCATCATCCGATGTCCCGGGCGTTCCGAGGCGATGGTGAGGCCGTGCAACTGACGCGACAGGCCCACGGCCAGGTCGCAGATATCGATCATCTCCTGAACCTCGCCGAGGCCCTCGGAGCGAATCTTCCCCGCCTCGATGCTGACCAGCTCGCCCAGCGCCTGTTTGTGCGTCCGTAATAGTTCACCGAGCTCGCGCACCAGCTGACCACGCACCGGAGCCGGAACCGTTCTCCAGGCGCGGAAAGCATCGTGGGCGCGGCCGATGCTGTCCCTGACGTCGGCCGGAGTGTCGGCGGGCACACCGGTCAAGACCGCGCCCGTGATGGGCGAGCGCAGCGCTATATCGCCAGCACCGGCCTTCCGCCCGGTGTCGATGTCGACGCCGAGCTGGGTGAGCAGCTCGGTCACCCGCCGGTGGAGGTCGCTGGTCGTCGGCAAGCTCATCGTCGTCTCCTGACCCGGGCGTAGCTGATCACCAAGAAATTCTTACGCTACATTGCACATTGCCATAAGGAAACATGATGGGCGGTGCGATGACCGAGACGCTCGACGTGAATCGACTGCGGCTCTTGCGGGAGGTTCAGCTGCGTGGGTCCATCGCCGCCGCCGCGCGGGTCGTCGGATTGAGCGCCTCGGCCGTCTCACAACAGCTGGCGCAGCTCGAGCGGGAAACGGGAACGGCCTTGCTCGACCGGTCCCCGCAAGGGGTCAGGCTCACCGGAGCCGGTCATGTCCTGGCCGATCACGCCCGGGGGGTCCTCGACCTGCTCGCCGAAGCGCAGGCCGATCTCGACCGGCTCGGCGACGAGGTGGCCGGACCCGTAACGATCGCCGCGGTGGCCAGCGCGGCGGCGACCGTCGTCTCGGCGGCGGCGACGCGGCTGCGGGCAGATCACCCAGGAATCGCGCTGAACGTGATCGCCGCTGAGCCGGCTCGCACCCACGCGCTGCTGGCCGCCGGCGACGCCGACATCGGCGTAGTCGACGAATACGATTACGTGCCGCTCGCCCGAGCGGACAACGTCACCGCCGAAGAGCTCGTCCAGGACCGGTTGGTGGTGGTCGCCGGCCCGGCGCTGCCCGGTCGCGGCGCCGTCCGACTGGCCGACCTGGCCGAGGCCGACTGGGTGATGCCGCCCGTGGATGCTGCCTGCGGGCTGGCCGTGCGTTGCGCCTGTCGCGCGCTCGGATTCGAGCCGCGGGTGCGTTGGGAGACCGACGACATGGCGTTGCTGGCGCGCGCGGTGGCCGACGGGCACGGCATCGCCGTACTGCCGCGACGGGCGATCGCCGGCGATGAGGTGGTGCTTCGCCCGCTGCGCGACCCGGTCCTCACG
>JAFAWL010000082.1 GCA_019241805.1 Actinomycetota bacterium | reverse complement strand
CGATTCCCGTCGCCCGCTCTCGGCTTCGACTCCTAGGCGCTCCGGACTTTTGCTTGCACACCACGTTTGGTGGTGATAGTCCCGGACAAGATCGGGTCATTCGACCGTATCGAGCACCGCCCCGGGAGCACGAGCCATGACTGACGTGGCGCAGGTCCTCGTTCAGGACGACGTCGAAGCGACGATGCGAGACGGCGTGGCGTTGCGCGCGGACGTCTACCGCCCGGCTGAGCCAGGACCGTATCCGGTGTTGCTGGCCCGGACGGCCTATGGGAAAGAGCAGCCGATGGACAATTCGGTCGACACCAATATGGCTCTGGCGGCGCACGGCTACATCGTGGTCGCGCAGGACGTGCGCGGGCGCTTCGCGTCTGAGGGCGAGTTCAACGTCCCCGACCGGGATATCGAAGACGGCTACGACACCGTGATGTGGGCGGCCGCCTTAGCAGACTCGACCGGCAAAGTCGGCATGTTCGGTACTTCGTTGCGGGGCGTTACTCAATGGCTCGCCGCGATCGACTGCCCGCCTCCGCTCAAGGCCATCATGCCGGTCAATGCCAGCCCCAACTTCTACGAGGGGTTTCGTTTCTACGGCGGTGCGTTCCAGTTCGCCGATTGGCCCAATTGGGCGGCAGGGCACGCCATGCAATGGCATCTGCCCCTGAGCACGGT
This sequence comes from Actinomycetota bacterium, assembly GCA_019241805.1. GTDB lineage: Bacteria > Actinomycetota > Actinomycetes > Mycobacteriales > Jatrophihabitantaceae > JAFAWL01. The sequence continues at coordinate 13,050 of JAFAWL010000082.1, read as the reverse complement.
CGAGGGGCTGCAGGGCGTCGCGGCCCCACTATTTCCAGTGGCTGGAGCACACCACGTTCGACGAATTCTGGCTGAAGTGGCACGCCGAGCGCCGCTTCTCACAGATGGACACCGCCTGCTTCAGCGTCGGTGGCTGGCACGACGTGCGCACCATGGGCAATCTGCGCGGGTTCACCGGCCTCAGTACCCAGGCCCGCACTCCGGAGGCTCGCCAGGCCGCCCGGGTACTGATCGGCCCTTGGGTCCACGGCCAAACCGCACAGCAGGCAGGCGAGCTCGACTCGGGACCCGATGCCACCGTTGATGCTTACACCCCGTACTACCTCCACTCGGGTGGCCGGGCCAACAGCGTCAGCGGCGACGGCGTGCTCAGCACCGAACCGCCGACAGCGGAGCGGCACGACAGCTTCACCTACGACCCGGCGGATCCTGTTCCGACGGTCGGCGGCAAGGTTCTCATCGGCGGAGGAGCTTTCGACCAGCGCTATGTCGAGCAACGGCCGGATGTGCTCTGCTACACGAGCGCACCGCTGAGCATGACTGGAGGTGACGAGCCCGCTGACGGTGGCGCTGGTCGCGGCGTCCAGTGCCGTCGACACCGACTGGACGGCCAAGCTGATCGATGTAAGTCCGGACGGCTATGCCCGCAACGTGCAAGAAGGAATCGTGCGCGCCAGTCACCGTATCGCCGGCGCCGTTCCGACACCGATCGAACCCGGCAAGACGTACGAGTACACGATCGATCTCTGGGCGGCCAGCAACGTTTTCCTGGCCGGCCACCGAATTCGGCTGGAGATCAGTTCGTCCAACTTCCCGCACTGGAACCGAAATCTCAACAGCGGCGAACCACTGGCAACCGGGCAGCAGATCGTCATCGCGCAACAGACCGTGTTCCACGACAGCCTGCACGCGTCGCACATCATGCTGCCGGTCATCGACCAGTGACACAAAAGCCGGACTGACGCATGACAAACTGAAGGGTGAGCACCGTGACCGGACGACTCGAGGGCAAGGTCGCGATCGTAACCGGCTCCAGCCGCGGGTTGGGACAGTACTGCGCCTTCGCGTACGCGCGCGAAGGCGCCAAGGTGGTGATCGCGGCCCGCACCCAGCAGGACTCTGAGCGGCTGCCCGGAACCATCTACGACTCGGTCGCACAGATTGAGGACCGCGGCGGCCAGGCGATGGCGGTCGTCTGCAACGTTGCCGACCCCGACTCGGTGCAGGCGATGACGGACGAGGTCCTGCAGAAGTGGGGCCAGATCGACGTCGTCATGGCCAACGCCGGAATCCTGCCCGGCGGCGGTGTCAGCACTATGCAGCTGCGGCACTTCGAGCTGGAGTTCCGCGTCAACGTCGTCGGAGCCTTTTACACACTGCGCAGTGCTCTGCCCTCGATGCTCGAACGCGGCACCGGCAGCCTGATCACGATCTCGTCAGGCGCGGCCGATCCCGGCCGTAGCGGCCACTACGCGGCTACCAAACGCGCCGTCGAGGCCATGACGGTCGGAATGGCGGACGAGCTGAAGGACACGGGCATTGCGGTGAACTGCCTCAAGCCCACTTCGTCGATCCGGACGGCGGGCGCCATCTTCCGGCGAACACCGGCGGAGCGGGCTGAATACAAAGGCCTTACGCCGGAGAGCTACGAGGAAGCAGCCATTCTGCTTGCATTGCAGACACCGGCCACGTGCACCGGCGCCGTCTTCACCGACGCCCAAGCGGTGAAGGCGCTCGGTTCGGCCGAGGACCTATCGCGCTTCAAGGCGTTGTATCCGGCCAGCTGGGCCGAATCGATCAGCTAGCGGCACTAGGTCGGACCCGACCCAGGTCCAGGGCGAAGTACTGGACCCAGAACCAGCGCCGCGTCCACCGATTCGGCGGATCCGCATCCGCTGCCCAATGGCCCGTTTGACCGGCGCCGCCATTCCGGATTTCCCAAACACTGGTGGCAGTCCACAAAACCGCCATCACTGAAGGAGATCTTCCCGTGTCCCCCCGACTCCGCACCCGACTCGCGACGGCCGTCACCGCGACCCTCGCCACCGCGATCGCGGTCCCGATCCTGATAGTGGCCGCTCCCGCGAACGCGGCGACGACCTGGCCCGGTTCGCTCGTCACGGTCACCCCGACGCGTGTGCTCGACACCCGAATAAACGTCGGGGCCTCGACGCCACCGGCGCAAGGTACAACCGTGCTGAGAATCGGCGCTACTTCAGGCATACCGCTGGCGAACACCTCAGCCGTCGTGCTCAACCTCACGGCGACGCAGCCAGAGTCCGCCGGGTATCTCACGGCGTTCGCGCCCGGAACGGCCCGTCCGATCACCTCGAATCTCAACTTCGTCGCCGGGGCCAGCGCGCAGAACTCGGTGTCCAACCTCGTGGTGGCGCCGATCGATTCACTTGGCCAGACGGCGATCTACAATGGATCGGGCGGCCGGGTCGATCTCGTGGGTGATCTGGTCGGCTACTACCTGAAGCCGACTGATCAGATCGTCGCGGGCGCCTTCACTCCGCTGACTCCTACGCGCCTGCTCGATACCCGCATTCACCTGGGCGGCAGTCAGCTCGACGGCGAAGCGGAAATGTCGTTGGTCGTGAGCGGCCGGGGCGGCGTACCGAGTACCCACGTGTCGGCCGTCTTGCTGAGTGTGACGGTGACCGCGCCGGAGGCGGACGGCTATCTCACGGTGTTTCCGGGCACCTCAGGCGTACCGGACTCGTCCAGCTTGAACTTCGTCGCCGGTGCCACGGCGCAGAACAGTGTCGCCAACACCGTCGTGGCCCAGTTGGGCAGCAACGGCCAGATCGACTTATTCAACGGTTCGCTCGGCCGCACCCACGTCGTGGTCGACGTACTCGGTTGGTACGGGCCGGCCTCGGGCGCGGGGAACGGACTGCTCACTCCGATGGCGCCGCAACGCCTGCTCGACACGCGCACCGGTGCGACGCCGCAGAAGCTTCCGCCCGGTGGCACGGTCACGACAACGGCTAAGACCCCGACGACTCCCGGCAACGCGTCCGGCGCGGTCCTGAACGTGACCGTCACCAACCCGACGGCCGCCGGCTACATCACGGTCTACGCCGCGGGCACGTCGGCGCCGCCGACGAGCTCGGTGAACTTCCGCGCCGGCCAGACCGTAGCCAATCTGGTCAAGGTTCCGATCGATTCGAACGGACAGCTGACCGTGCGGATGAGTGAAACGGCGAGCGCTGACGTCGTCGTGGATCTCTACGGCACATTCTGACGCGCGCACGCTTATCCGGTCACCGGGGCGCCCATCGGGTGCCCCGGTGACGATTATCGTCCACCGATCGGATGGCACCCGGACTAACCCCAGGTCGGCCCGATCAGTCGACTCTGCTCCGCCTCGGACGGGAACAGGCTTGTCTCGTCAACCCAAGAGGCCGCGCAGAGCGGCGTAAGGACGCGATAACCATGACCGCATTCGAGTCGAGGGCCAGTCGACTGGCCGCTGCCGGCGTCTGCGGCGTACTCATCGCCGGGCTGGGAATGTCGGCGGCCGTCGCCGCACCGACCACCCCGACGACCACCCCGTCGACGGCCACCCCGACGACGAACAAGGCGAGCGCATCCGCGGCACCGTCGGTTCCGCAGAACATGACCGAGGTCACGAACCTCACGCCCTACGTCTGGACGTATCAGGGCGGCTACAGCACTTACAGCATCAACCCGCCGCAGACGCTGCAGCCGGGCCAGTCCGCCGTGTGGAGCGCCATCGGCACCACCAGCTCGGGTTGGGCGCCCGCGTACACCGTCTTCACCTTTACCGATGACACCGGCGCCAAGCACATGACGACGATCGAGGACGACGTCGCGACCGGCGAGACACCCGACTCGAGCGCGGAGTCGTACTCGCAAGATCTCGACGGGTCCGGCAATCCCTTCGGGTCGTCGGTCTATCACATGGCCTTCGACCCCGACGGTTACTTCCGGCACTTCGACGCCATATGGAACACCCCAGTGACGATCAACGTCGACAACTCGAAGGACGCGGCGACCGCGGCCGAGGCGGTGAATGGCCAACTTCCGCGGGCGACGAGCTCGAACTTCACCGTCTACACGAACGCGGACGGCACCCCGAAGGTCAGTTATCGATGGAGCGACTACACCCGGGCGACCAGCCGCGTGATCAACGAGTCGAGCGAGGAAGTCACCCTGGAAAAGGGTCAGGAGGAAGTGCACACCGAAAGCACGTCCATCGGCGAGGAGATCACCGCGTCGGCGAGCGACAACGTGGCCGGTATCGCCACCAAGGTGGCCGCTTCGGTGACCAGCGACCAGGAGTGGGGCACGCAGGACAAGTTCGCGACCACGCAGGGCACCAAGATCAAGTCAGGTGACGTGGGCTGGATCACCATGCGCACCGACGTGGGCACGGTGACCGGCGAGTTGGTCTTCACCACTCCCGAAGGCGTCACGTACGACATCACGAACATCGACGTCAAGGAGACGGCGATGTACGACGCCGGCAACCCGATGCCACCGAGCGATTTCCAGGGCCACCAAGAGGTCTACGTGCCGCTGACGCAGCACTGACGCCCTCGATCACTCCTTCACGACTTCTACTCCAGACAAGGAACCAATCATGAACACGCGAATCATCGTGATCGGCAGTTCGGTCATCGCCGCTGCCCTCGCCGTCGGGGCAACCTCACTGGGCGTTGCTGCGGCCGGCACCACTAGCACCCACAGCGCCGTCGGCGCTTCCCGCGGCCAGATCGTCGTCATCGACGCGACCCAGGACAAGGACTCGGCGGTCAACGCGCTCAAGCTCTTCCGGGACGCGAGCGACCGCAGCTTCACCCCGACCGGCGCCCCGGTCTACTCGAACACGAGCTGGGCCCCGGCCCAGGGCACGATTCCGGACAAGAGCGGGAACTACCCGGTCGCACCGAGCGTCAGCGGGGGCGAGCCCGGCAGCGGCTCGGTCACCACCAACACGATCGACGTCAGCCACGAGAGCAACTCCAGCTGGTCGCTGGGTGGATCCATCGAAGAGTCGGTCGGCTTCAACCTGATGGACATCGTCGACGTCGAGCTGAGCGCCAAGTTCACCGCCAACCACACGTGGGAGAACGGCTTCCGCGACTTCCAGTCGATCGAGGTCACGGCCGACGAGGGCAAGACCGTGTGGGTCGAATCCAGCAACAGCGACGCGACCTACACCGGCAACTTCGCCTTCAACGCCGGCGGTATCCACTACGAGGTCGACAACGTCTCCTTCACCCAGCCGGTGTCGGACGACCAGAGCGGCGACTCGATCAACAGCACGATGTACAAGGTCGTCGAGGTCGACTCGAGCGCGATCCACGTCACACCCAGCCAGGCGGGACACACCAACGCGATCGACTCGCTGCCGAAGCTCCAGCAGTACATCGCCGCCGGCCACTGACCGGCACGACCGTCAACGCCCGCCCGGTAACCAGCCGGGCGGGCGTTCGTCGTGCCGAGTCGAGGCATGCCTGACCTCCGGGGTGGGTAGACGATGACGACAAACACCGTCGGGAGTGGTGAGACGCATGAGCAGTGGACAGGGTTACGGACCGGACCCGTACCAGACCCCGCCGCCCGAGCCCTACGGCCCGCCGGGTGGCGGCGCCACTCCACCGGCGGCTGAGGGCCTCGACGCGAAAGGCCGGGTCAAGAAGACTCGCTCGAGTGACTGGCTCGTCGGGCTGATCGTGGCGGCGCTGCTGCTGATCGCTCTATGCATCTTCATAGGCCAGAACTCCGCGGACGTGTCGGTCCATTTCCTCGGGGCGCACGGCCGGGTCTCGCTGGCGATCGCTCTGCTGCTTTCGGCCGTCGCCGGCATCCTGCTCGTCGCCATCCCGGGTGTCATCCGCATCGTGCAACTGCGGCGCGCGCTGCGGCGCAACGCCTCACCTCGCTAGGGAAGCGTCACGCCGACCGGCGGCGATACGCCCCGCAGTGCCATGATTTCGCGCCAGGCCTCAATCGGGCGCAGTCACCGCCGATACACATCTAGTGGGAGGTCTTGCCTGGCGCGGCTACGCCGCCTTCGGCCTGATGGTCGTCGGCGCGTACTGGTTCGTGCCCGGCGGAATTCCTGAGGACGTCGTCTACGTCGCGCTCGGCCTGTCCGGCGTGCTCGCGATCGGCGTCGGAATCGCCCGTAACCGGCCGATCCGGCGGCTGCCCTGGATCCTCATGATGCTGGGGCAGCTCTCGTGGGTGATCGGCGACGGCGTCGACAGCTGGTCGAGCGACGTGGAGCACAGCGACGCCTTTCCGGCACCGGCCGACGCTTTCTACCTGGCCGCCTATCCCGTGCTCGCCGTCGGCCTGATCCTGCTCATCCGGGGCCGCCGGCCGCGGCGCGATGTCGCCGGCCTGCTCGACAGCGCCACTTTGACGGCAGGCCTGGGCGTGCTGTCATGGGTCCTCCTAGCACGCCCGACGCTCGACACGTCAGAACAGTCGGTGGCCGCCGCGGTCGTCGGAATCGCCTATCCGGTGGCCGACATCTTGCTCGTCGGCCTGTTGATCCGGCTCGTCACGACGTCCGGGGGCCGCACACCGGCATTCCGGCTGTTGTTCGCGGCGGTGGCCCTACTCATCGCCGGCGACAGCACTTCGGCAGGACTGAGCCTCTGGTCGTCGTCCCAGACCAACGCGTTCGACACGATCTGGTTGGCCTCCTACGTCGCGTGGGGCGCCGCGGCACTGCATCCGACGATGCGGGAGCTGTCCGAGCCCACGCCTGGGGACGACCTGCGGTTCAGTCGCGCCCGCCTGGCCGCCCTCGCCGCCGCGAGTCTCATCGCGCCGGGAACGCTGATCGTCCAAGACCTCATCGGAGCGCGGGTCGACGTCTGGGCGGTCGGCGCCGGCTCGGTCGTGCTGTTCCTCCTGGTTGTCGCGCGAATGAACGTGGCCATCACCCAGATCAGCGCGGCCAACCGCGAACGGGCCCGGCTGCAGGACAATCTCGCCTACCAGGCGGCCCACGACTCGCTGACCGACCTACCCAACCGCTCACAGGCCCTCGAGGTCATCCAAGCAGCGCTGAGTCGTGGTCAACGGACCGGTCGCATGGTCGGTTTGCTGTTCGCCGATCTCGACGGCTTCAAGGCTGTGAACGACACGTTCGGCCACGCGGCCGGCGATGTCGTGTTGTGCACGGTCGCCGACCGGATGAAGGCCGAGGTCCGCGCGGGCGACATCGTGGCCCGCCTGGGTGGTGACGAGTTCGTCGTCGTCCTCGAGCAATTCGACGCCGAGACCGACGCGGTCCAGATCGCCACTCGCCTGGTCGATTGCGCGGCCGAACCGATTCCGCTCACGGCGGGCCGGTCCGCCCGGGTGGGCGCCAGCATCGGCTTGGCCATCAGCCAGGACGGCTCGACCGACCCCGAGCGCTTGCTCGCCGAGGCCGACACCGCCGTGTACCGGGCCAAAGCCGCCGGTCGAGGGCGCGTCGAGGTCTTCGACTCGGCCTTGCGCCGCGAACTCGCCGACCGCGGCGAGCTCGAGGCGGCCCTGGTGACCGCCATCGAGAACGACGAACTCGTCCTGCACTACCAACCGATCGTCGATCTCGAGTCGGGCGAGGTGCGCGGCTACGAGGCCCTCGTTCGCTGGAACCGGCCCGGTCACGGCCTGGTCGGGCCGAACGAGTTCATCCCCACCGCCGAGGCGTCCTCGCTCATCTGCGACATCGACGCCTGGGTTCTCAACGCCGCGACCGCCCAACTGGCCGAATGGTCGGCGGCCGGGAGCACAGCCCGCACGATCGCGGTCAACATCAGCGGTCGACACGTCTCCAGTCCCCGCGTGGTCGAGGACGTCCGAGCCGCGCTCGAAGCATCGGGGTTGCCGGCCGGCCGGCTGACTCTCGAGATAACCGAGACGGTGTTCATCGAGGACGTGCTGGCGACCCACCATCTGCAGTTGCTGCGCGAGCTCGGCACCCGGGTGAGCATCGACGACTTCGGCACGGGATACAGCTCGATCGCCCGGCTGCAGCAGCTGCCTGTGGACGTCATCAAGATCGACCGGAGCTTCCTGGACACCAGCCAGGAGTCCTCCCGCGCGTTGCTGGAGCTGATGATCCACGCCGCCCATGCCTTCGGGCTCCCCGTCGTCGTCGAAGGGGTCGAGCACGCCCACCAGCTCGACACTCTGCGCACGCTGAACTGCGAGGCGGTTCAGGGTTACTACCTTTCGCACCCGTTGCCGGCCGATGAGGCCGGTCGTTGCGTCGTCACCCCCTGAGGCGTCCGACTCCTGCTGCCACCGAGCGCACCGCCGGTCATTGACGGCTCTCAGTCAGTGCCTGGGTAACCGTCAACCCGTGTGGGTATTCCTGGACCAGACCCGGAAGACCGAACCAACGGTCGAGCCGGCCGGATCGGACGAGGGAGCCCACCATGTCGATACGTACGGCACGTGCACCAAGCCGAGTTTCCCGAGACGACCGGATCGAGCGGGATCGCGCCGAGCTGGCGGAACTGCTCGCAGCAGTGCGCCACGGCTTGCGCACGACCGGACACCCGGCGGCTGCCGCCGAGATGGTTGCGCAGTGCTTGTCCGAACATCGGCCCGGCGTGGGCCTGTTGAAACTCGATGAGCAAGCCGGCGACGCCGAGCACTACCAACAGCACATCCTGCACGTAGACCGTGACACCGGATTCTCCGTCGTGGCGCTGGTGTGGCGAGCCGGCCAACGCACCGCGATCCACGATCACCTGTGCTGGGGCGCCGTAGCGGTGCTGTCAGGCAGCGAACTCGAATCGCGTTATACCGCGGTTCCCGGACCGAGCGGCTTACGGCTGATCGAGACCGAGCAACGCATCAATCCGACCGGCGACATCTCGCATTTCACTCCGCCGGGCGACATCCACTACGTCTGCAACCCCGGACCGGGCACGGCGATCTCGCTGCACGTCTACGGCGCCGACATCGCCGCGCAGCGATCGAGCATTCGCCGCACCTACGCACCGGAGCAGATCAGCGTGTGATCGCGGCCGCATGATGCTGCACCATGGCCGACATGGACAGCGACGCGACGAGCCGGTCGAGTGATTCCGACGCCGATCCGCGCATCCGGCGCCGGCGTCGACCCCGACGAGCGGGCGGCGACGAGCGACGCGGAAGCACTGAGCCGAGCGACGAGCAAAGGCTGGAACCGGCCGAGATCAGCGGGCCTGCCCGCCGGGGCCGCGGCCGCCCGGCCGGACGCGACGCCGGGATGCGGGATCTGATCGGAGCCGGATCCTCCCAGCTCGGCCCCGGCGGCGCACTCCGCGGGCGCGATGTGAATCGCCCGAGCCCGGAGGATCTCGAGGCGGCCGAACGCGACGTTCAGATCGTGCGACGGCACTGGCGGCCGGACAGTTGATCCCTCAGACTTCACCGGTCTGCTCGTAACGAGCCACCTGCTCGATCCGGCGCACGTGCCGGGGATCCTGCGAGAACGCAGTGGCCAGGAAGATTTCGACGAACCTCGTCGCGTCCTCGACCGGATGGTTGCGCGCGCCCAGAGAGATGATCTGGGCGTCGTTGTGCTCGCGAGCCAACCGGGCCGTCTCGTCGTTCCACACCAGCGCGGCTCGGATACCCGTGACCTTGTTAGCCGCGATCTGCTCCCCGTTTCCCGAGCCGCCGATGACGATGCCGAGCGAACCGGGGTCGGCGACGGTCCGTGAGGCCGCGGCGATGCAGGGGGCCGGGTAGTCGTCCTGAGGGTCGTAGCTGACCGCGCCGCAGTCGATCGCCTCGTGGCCGAGCGACCGGACGTGCTCCACCAGGTGAGCCTTCAGCTCGAATCCGGCGTGATCGCTACCCAGATAGACGCGCATGGCGCACATGATCGCAGCAACGGGCGGAGCCTCGTCCGACGGGCGGTAACCACGCACCCGGACCGGCTGCCACCATGGAGTGGTGAGCGCACTGCCACCATGGAGTGGTGAGCGCACTGCCGAGTCCGACCCTCGCGTCGCTGCTCACCGCCTGGGCGCCGCAACCGATCGCAATCGTCGTGGTCGTCGGCGCGGCCGCCTGGTACCTGAGCGCGGTGCGGCGCCTGCCCGAGGCGTGGCCCCGGTGGCACTCGGCCGCGTTCGCGATCGGCTTGCTGCTTCTGGGCTGGACGACCAACGGCGTGCTCGAGCGTTACGTCGACTCCCTGTTCTGGGTGTGGACAACGCAGTACCTGGCACTGCTGCTGGTCGTGCCAGTCGTGATCATGGCCGGTCAACCGATCGAACTCGCTCGGCGGGTGCACGGTGAACGCTCGATCAGATTCGTCTCCAGCGGCCTGGGTCGCGTGTTCGCGAATCCCCTCGTCGGACCGGCGCTCATCCCGGTGCTGAGCGCGGTCCTGTTCTTCGGACCGCTACCCGGCTGGGCGATTACTACCCGCCCGCTGGCGTGGGTGCTCGAAATCGTCGTCGTCGCGCTCGGGGCCTTGATCGTGCTTCCGCTGGTCGGGGTGAGCAATCAAGCGGGGTCGCTCGCCGTCGCGCTCGCGCTCGTCATCGGCGTCTTCGAGCTTCTCCTGGACGCCGTGCCCGGCATCGTGCTGCGCCTGAGTACACACCCGGTGACGACGTTCTTCGATCACCGGGCCGTTCATTCCTGGAGTCCCACCGCCCTGCACGACCAGCAGCTGGCCGGCGCAACGCTGTGGGTGGTCGCCGAACTGATCGACCTGCCGTTCCTCCTGCTGATCTTCCGGCGCTGGGTGAGGGCGGATGCCCGGGATGCCCAGGAGATCGACACGGTGCTCGATGCCGAGCGCTTCGCCCGCGGTGTCGGCGACGACGAACTGGCTCCCGACGCTCCCTGGTGGCTCACCGATCCGGCGATGCGCCAACGCTTCGAGCGATGAACTCGGACAGTGGCCAGCGGCCGAGGACGGCCGTCGTGGGCACCGGGCCGTAGATATGCGGAAAACTCATGCCGCTGCCGTATGAATCTTCCACGCGCACCGGGGGTACCCGCTCGCGCGCGAACTCGATGACATCGAGGTTCGGCACGCCGGCGAATCGCAGCGCCGCGGTGCCCGCGACCTGAGACGCGAACGAGCAGTGCACGAATCCCTCGGTGACCAATGACGACGGTCGATACTCGCCGGTCGCCTCGACGACCGTCCAGGTGTCGTGGTCGACGATGTGAAACAGTCGGGCTTCAGTCAAAACGCGGGCGCTCGGTGCGAGTGCGCTTGAGTTCGAAGAAGTAAGGGTAGTCGGCCACCAACCGGGCGCCGTCCCAGATCCGCACCGCATCCTCACCGCGCGGGATACGCGTGAGCACCGGGCCGAAGTACGCGGTGCCGTCGATGTGCAACACCGGCGTGCCCACTTCGTACCCGACGGGGTCCATGCCCTCGTGATGCGACTTCCTCAGCACCTCGTCGTACTCCTCAGACTCCATCGCGTCGGCGAGCGACTCCGGCAGACCGGCCTCGGCGAGCGACTCGAGGATCACCTCGCGGGAGAACTGTCGTCCTTGATCGTGCCGTCGGGTGCCGAGCGCGGTGTAGAGCGGGCGCAGGACTTCGTTGCCGTGCGCCTGCTCGGCGGCGATACACACCCGCACCGGACCCCATCCGCGAGACAGCATGGCTTTGTAGTCCTCGGACAGCTCGTCGCGACCGGAGTTCAGAACCGACAGCGACATGACGTGGAAGCTCAGATCGAGGTCGCGCTGTTTCTCGACCTCGAGAATCCATCGTGAGGTGATCCAAGCGAAGGGGCACAGGGGGTCGAACCAGAAGCCGACGGTCGCCCGTTCTGAAGTAGCGGTCATGCCCTCGACACTAGTTGTGCGTTCAGCTGTGGGCGAGCGCGGCTGCTCGGGCCGCCCCGACCGGCCGGCGAGTCGTGCAAGACTGGGCAGCCAAACATTGGCAAGGAGAGCTGTGGCCGTTCCTAACCTCACCCGCGACGACGCCCGCGTACGCGCCGAGTTGCTGCACGTCGATTCCTACGACGTCCAGCTGGACCTGACCGACGGTGGCGGGAAGCCGTCGGATCGGAGCTTCCGCTCCATAACCACGATCCGGTTTTCGGCCAACCGCTCCGGCTCGTCGACGTTCCTCGACGTCTACGCCGAGTCGCTGTACCGGGTGACACTCAACGGCGTCGAGTTGGACGTGAGCGACTTCGACGCCGGTGAGGGCATCGTGCTGCCGGAACTGGTCGGCGAGAACGTCGTCGTCGTCGACGCAGAAATGCTGTACACGAATACGGGCGAGGGCCTGCACCGCTTCGTCGATCCGCTCGACGGCGAGGTCTACCTGTACACGCAATTCGAGACCGCCGACGCCAAGCGGGTCTTCGCGTGCTTCGATCAGCCGGACCTCAAGGGTGAGTTCACCTTCCACGTCACAGTGCCTGAGCACTGGTCGGTCACCTCGAACGGTCGTGAGACGAGCGTCGACGACCTCGATGCCGGCAAAACCGTGCACTTCGCGACGACGCCCCGTATCAGCCCGTACATCACGGCCGTCTGCGCGGGTCCGTACCACATCGTCAGCGACCACCACGACGGCATCGACCTGCGGCTGTGGTGCCGAGCGTCGCTCGCGCGATATCTCGATCCCGACGAGCTGTTCACGACGACCAAGCAGGGTTTCGACTGGTTCCACGCGAACTTCGGGCTGCGCTACGCCTTCGGCAAGTACGACCAGATCTTCGTGCCTGAATTCAACGCGGGCGCGATGGAGAACGCCGGTTGCGTGACCTTCCGCGAGGATTACGTCTTCCGCAGCAAAGTCACCGACGCCCGCCGCGAACGCCGCGGGGAAACCATCCTGCACGAGATGGCCCACATGTGGTTCGGCGATCTCGTCACCATGCGGTGGTGGGACGACCTGTGGCTCAACGAGTCGTTCGCGACGTACGCCTCGATGCTCGCGCAGACCGCCGCGACCCGGTGGTCCCACGCCTGGACCACCTTCGCCAACGTGGAAAAGACGTGGGCCTACCGGCAGGACCAGCTCCCGACCACGCACCCGGTGGCCGCCGACATTCCCGACCTGGCCGCCGTCGAGGT
>JAFAWL010000313.1 GCA_019241805.1 Actinomycetota bacterium | reverse complement strand
CGACCGACCCGCCGCCGGCCCACAATCCAACGTCTCCCGCGGCACCACCGACGCCGCTAAGCCGCCCGCACCACGCGTCGTGCACGACGACTCGGCGACAAGGCCCTGCGCGAACGCACCAGCCTGGACTTCACCTGCGCACGGTGGGGGCGTCGGCGCGGGATCGGGAGCCGCAGAAGCCCTATTGACAGGTGCGACAAGGAGCGCGATTGCCGCTAAGGGCGATATAGCCGCCCACCGACGACCTTCCACTCCGTTCCCCTCCAGACAAGAGAAAATTCGATATTGAAGTTCGGCGTGCCCGAGATCCCGGTCACAATCACTCCAGACGACGACCGAACCACGCCTGACGTGCCACTCATGTAGACCTTCACGACCCACTGTCCGATGTCGCCTGCGGGCTTGGGAATCACCTCAGCGTCGACGATGGTCCATCGGCCGCCATCGAGGCGGTAATTCGCTTGACGTCCGGTGTCGACCGACGCTTTCAACTTCGCGCATAAGTCGCACGTCGGTTCGAAGTAGTCCGACATCTACGTGGTGTCCTCGGTGGCGTCCGCCCAGTCGATCGTCTTGGCGAAGAAGACCGCGAAGTCTTGGGCGCCTTGCTGGTCGTCCCACATCTTCGGCGGCACCGGTGGCCTCTCGCCCGGCGCAGTCGAATTGATCGCCACCGTCGGTACACCCGGTGGAATCAACGAGGTCGGGGTTACGGTGAACGACGGCGTCGCCGATGCACTCGCCGACGGAGTAGTGGACGGCGTTCCCGTCGTTGACGACATCGCGATTGTCGACACGCTGGACCCGCCGCCCGTCGGCGTGAGTCCGGCGTTCGGCTTCGACTTTCCACCACAGCCTGTCAAACCGAGTGCCAAGATCATTAACGCCAACAATGCGCTTCTTCCGGCCACGGTGGGCCAGCCTCGCACAAGGCGCTGCTTGATCACCATATCCATAAATGTTTTGTGGATAACTGCTCGTGCATTCTCGGTTCGGGCAAGACCTGGGTCGCAATACGTAAATCTATTAACCGGCCAGCGCTCCGATGTCGGTCGGACGTCCCGGCAGCGATTGCCTTGCAGCCGGGTTTGGCACGGCGAGTCATCCGGTTCAACGGCAATCGCAGCCAGCCGTGAGGCGCTGAAGTGTGAGCGCTTCCCGACTGACCCGGTTTCCTCGTGACTTTGCACTCGTCGTGTGGGCTGAGTCGCCCCTCAGACCCCCGCGACAACCCACAGAACAAGTGCAAAGCAATCCGACCGAGCAGCAGCGTGCCCGGTCAGTCGCGCGCACAGCGGCCGCAGCTGCACACGGTCACCGCAGAGCGTCAACCGCACGGCTGAGCCACGGACAGCAGCTGCACACGGTCAGCCGCAGACGGTCAGCCGCAGACCGCGCCGGTCGCGGCCGAGCCCACCAGCTTGGCGAACTTGCCGAGCACGCCGTAGTCGAAGCGCGGCGGAAGGGGCTTCCACTCCGCGCGTCGACGATCGAGCTCGGCCGCGTCCACGTCGAGATCGAGCGTGCGCGCCTTCATATCGAGCCGGATCGTGTCGCCCTCCTCGACCAACGCGATCGGTCCGCAGACCGCCGCCTCCGGCGCGACGTGCCCGATACAGAGGCCGGTCGTGCCGCCGGAGAACCGCCCGTCGGTAAGCAGCAGCACGTCCTTGCCGAGGCCGGCCCCCTTGATGGCGCCGGTGACGGCAAGCATCTCGCGCATGCCCGGCCCACCCTTCGGCCCTTCCCAGCGGATGACGAGGACGTCCTTGGGGCGAAGCGTTCCCTCGGCGACGGCGGCCATGGCGGCCTGCTCACCGTCGAACACGCGGGCGGGGCCCACCCACACGTCGGAGTCGAATCCCGCGCTCTTCACGACCGCACCCTCGGGCGCCAGCGATCCCTTGAGGATGGTGAGCCCGCCGGTCTTGTGGATGGGGTCGCTAATCGCGTGGATGATCCTGCCGTCCGGGTCGGGCGGCGCGATGTCGCGCAGGTTCTCGGCCATCGTTTTGCCGGTGACGGTGATGACGTCGCCGTGTAGGAGTCCGGCGTCGAGCATCGCCTTGAGAACGACCGGCACGCCCCCGATCGCGTCGATGTCGGTCATCACGTAACTACCGAACGGCTTGACGTCGGCCAGGTGCGGCACCTTGTCACCGATGCGGTTGAAGTCGTCGATCGTCAGCTCGACTTTCGCCTCGTGCGCGATCGCGAGCAGATGGAGCACAGCGTTGGTCGATCCGCCCAGCGCCATCAGGACCGTGATCGCGTTCTCGAACGCCTCGCGGGTCATGATCTGACGAGCGGTGATGCCGGCGTCGACCAGATGAACCGCGGCCTCGCCGGAGCGCTCGGCGTAGTGGTCACGACGCGCGTCCGGCGACGGCGGCGCCGCGCTGCCCGGCAACGACATCCCCAGCGCCTCGGCGGCCGAAGCCATCGTGTTGGCGGTGTACATCCCGCCGCAGGCACCTTCGCCGGGGCAGATCGCCCGCTCGATCGCGTCCACCTGCTCCCGACTGATCTTGCCCGCCAGACATGCGCCGACCGCTTCGAACGCGTCGATGATCGTGACGTCCCGACCGTCGAGCCGGCCCGGCAGCGTGGAGCCGGCGTAGAGGAACACCGCGGCGACGTCGAGACGCGCGGCGGCCATCAACATGCCGGGCAGCGACTTGTCGCACCCGGCGAGCAGAACCGCGCCGTCGAGTTGTTCAGCCCGGAACACGGTCTCGACCGAGTCGGCGATGATCTCGCGCGACACGAGCGAGTAGTGCATTCCGTCGTGGCCCATCGAGATGCCGTCCGACACCGAGATCGTGCCGAATTCCATGGGGAATCCGTCGGCTCCCTTGACGCCGACCTTGGCCCTTTTGGCGAGCCGGTCCAGGGACAGGTTGCACGGTGTGATCTCGTTCCAGGACGAGGCCACGCCGATCTGCGGCTTGCGCCAGTCGTCGTCGTCCATACCGACCGCGCGAAGCATTCCCCGGGCCGCGGCCCGCTCGATGCCGTCGGTGACGACGTGGCTGTGCGGCTTGCGGTGCTGACGAGGCGTATCGCTGCTCACGGGCTGAACCTTACGACGTACCGTTACCGCGTGGCCGCGCCCCTGATCATTCGCCTCCCCCGGCCGACCTATCTGGTCGTGTTGGCGCTGATGATCGGTGTCGCCCCGATCGGGCTCTACGGCGGCGAGGACCACCCGCTGCAGGCGACGGTGTCGGCGCTGACGCTGCTCTACCTGATCCCGGTGCTGGCCGCGTTCTACATCGCGCGCACGGCCACCATCGTCTCCGGCGAGGCGATCACCGTACGGGCGCTGTTCGGCCGCACCCGCTTGCCGTGGGACCAGGTCCGTGGCCTGTCGGTCACCGGTCGGAACATCTACGCGGTGGCCCAGGACGGCGGAGCACTGCGGCTGCCGTGTGTGCGTTTGGCTGACCTGCACGCCGTGGCCGAGGCCAGCGACGGTCGGTTGCCCGAGCTGCCCGCGGCCGTCCTCAAACCGGCGCCCTCGGCGCATCGGCGCTAGTCGGTCGGGTGCGCCGGCAGTCGGCTCCCGCGCGGCGGCGCTGAGAGGCGACGGGCGGCACACAGCTCGGCCAGGCAGACTGGGCGCCGTGCACTGGTTCCGGTCGCGTCACGCCGTCAGCGCCGCTGTCGTGGCCGCCGGGCTGCTCGGCGTCGCCGGTCTGAGCGCCTGCGGCAGTGGCGCGGGAGCCAGTTCACCGACCTGGGCGCCGCAGCCCTCGTACACCCTTGAACCGGGCCCGAACCAAAACCTGGTGCCGGGCCAGTCCTCGACCGTGCCCGGGCCCTCCGGCTCGGAGTCGAGCGCGCCCAATCCGTCGGACTCGCCCGCACTGGATCCCAACGTCGTGGCCACCGGACTCAGCGCTCCGACCGGCATCGCGACGATGCCGGACGGGACCGCGCTCGTTGGCGAGCGCACCACCGGTCGCATCGTGCAGGTGCAGCCGCAGGCCGGACATCCGGTTAAGACCATCCGAACGTTGACGGGTTTGGACGGCTCCGGCGACGGCGGTCTGCTCGACCTCGCCACCTCTCCTAACTATTCGCAAGACGGGCTGATCTACGCCTACGTGACGACGAAGACGGACAACGAGGTCGTCGACTTCACCCTGGCCGGCGCTGTCGCCCCGGTCCTCACCGGCATTCCGAAGGGCGCCAGCGGCAACACGGGTCGACTGGCCTTCGACGAGAAGGGCAACCTGTTCATCGCGACCAGTGACGCCGGGCAGCCGGCGCTGGCCCAGACGACGACCAGCTTGGCCGGAAAGGTGCTTTACGTCGACGACATCGGCCGACCCGTCGGCAGCTCGGTCGTCTACGCCCTAGGGCTACGCGACAGTGCCGGGCTCTGCTACGACCCGAACACCCGGTCGCTGGTCGTATCGCAACCGGGTGCGAACGGCGCCGCGGACCAGCTGTCGCTGATCAAACAGGGCGACAATTACGGCTGGCCGACGCCGAGCGGCACGCCCGGGCCGAAGCTGGGCTCGGTGCCGAGCACGGGTAGCGGCATCGGGGGGTGCGCCGTCAGCAACAAGGTGTTCTACGTGACGAGCCTCGATCACACCGCGCTACTGGCCGCCAACCTCACCGCTTCGAAGTCGGGTTCCTCGAGCCTGAGCACACTGACCGCGTCCCTGGCCGGCAAGTACGGACGGCTGTTGACCGTCGTCGCGGCCCAGGACGGCTCGCTCTGGCTGAGCACGTCGAACAAGGACGGGCACGGCACCCCGATCGCGGACGACGAACGGATCCTGCACATCCAGCCCAACGGCGGAGGCGGCAGCTCCAAGGCCTGAGCTCAGGCGCGGGTGCGGCGCCGCAGGCCCCGGCCCGGGTGCCATGACTCGATCACGAGATGGTCAGCCGGGGTGCCGACGCGAGTGAGCACGATCTCCTCGACGTCGAGCGTGAAATAGTCGCCCTCGGTTGCCGGTGGCGGCGGACTCGGCCCGAACACCGCCCGACCCGACATTTTCGCGTCGCCCGACCAGGTGCTGGCGTCCTCCGGCGGGTCCAATGACGGACTGTGCACGGCCAAGCGGGGATCCCGGCGCAGATCTCGGCCCTTCACCGAGTCGGGCATCGAACCCAGCACGACCTGACCATGCTCGAACTCGATCTCGATTCCGGAGATCCGCGGCGAGCCGTCGGCTCGGAGCGTCGCCATCGTCTTGTGCTTGCCCGCATCGAATCGCTCCCGCACCCGGGCCGCGAAATCCGGCGCGTCGGCCACGACGTCCTGCCAGCTCACCATGCCCACGATCGTGCCGCGCCGCTCTGACAACGCCAGCGACGAACACCGGCGACGAACGCCAGCGATGAACACCCAGCGATGAACACCCAGCGACACCGGCAGCGACGACCGACGGCGCAGAGCGAAGCGGCGTCGCTCGGGACCGGGTCGGCCTACGACTCGTCGACGCCCAGGCGCTCCAACAGGATCGCGCGGACAGCGGCAGCGTCCGCCTGCCCGCGGGTGGACTTCATGACCGCGCCGACCAACGCGCCGACGGCCGCTATCTTGCCCCCTCGCACCTTCTCGGCAACCTCCGGATTGGCGGCGATGGCCTCGTCAGCAGCCGCGGCCAGCGCCCCGGTGTCCGAGACCACTTTCAGCCCGCGCTCGGCGACGACGACGTCGACGTCCGATCCGGTCTCCAGCACGCCATCGACGGCCTGCCGGGCCAGCGCCGTGCTGAGCGTTCCGGCCGCGACGAGTTCGATGAGCCGTGCGACCTGGCCGGGCGTGATCTCCAGCTCGGCCGCCTCAATTCCCCGGGCATTGGCCAGCTGCGCCAGATAGCCCAGCCACCAGTTACGCGCCTCGCCGACAGGGGCTCCCGCGTCGACGGTCGCGGCGACGAGATCGACCACGCCGGCATTGCTCATCTGCGCCAGATCGGCCTCGTCGACACCGAGCGCCGCGCGGGTACGAGCCCGGCGGGCCGCCGGCAGCTCCGGTAGGTCGGCCCGCAACGACTCCACCCAGGTCGGATCGGGCGCCATCGGCACCAGATCGGGCTCGGGGAAGTAGCGGTAGTCGGTCGCCTCTTCCTTGCTGCGGCCCGGGCGCGTATCACCGCTGGTCTCGTTGAAGTGCCGCGTCTCCTGCAACACGCGACCGCCGCCGTCGAGCACCTCGGCCTGCCGCAACATTTCCGACCGCACGGCCCGTTCGACGCTGCGCAACGAGTTGACGTTCTTCGTCTCGGTGCGTGTTCCCCAGGCCTCGCCCGGCCGATTTAGCGACGTGTTCACGTCACAACGCAACGAACCCTGTTCCATTCGTACGTCGCTCACCCCGAGGGTGCGCAGGATGTCGCGCAGCTCGGTCACGTACGCGCGAGCCACCTCGGGCGCCAGCGCGCCGACGCCCGGCACCGGCTTGGTGACGATCTCCACCAGCGGGATACCGGCCCGGTTGTAGTCGACCAGCGAGTAGTCGGCGCCGTGAATGCGACCGGTCGCGCCGCCGACGTGCGTGTTCTTGCCGGTGTCCTCTTCGAGGTGCACGCGCTCGATGCCGACGCGCACCGTACGGCCGTCCACCTCGACGTTCAGATAGCCCTCGACGCACAACGGCTCGTCGTACTGCGAGGTCTGAAAGTTCTTCGGCATGTCCGGATAGAAGTAGTTCTTGCGCGCGAACCGGCACCACTGGGCGATCGAGCAGTTCAATGCCAGCCCGATCCGGATCGTCGCCTCGATCGCTGCCGCGTTCGCCACCGGCAGCGCACCGGGCAGTCCCAGGCAGACGGCACACGTGTGCGTATTCGGGTCGGCGCCGAATTCGGTACTGCAGCCGCAGAACATCTTGGACACGGTGCCGAGTTCGACGTGCGTTTCCAAGCCGATCACCGGCTCGTACCGAGCCACTACGTCGTCGACTGTCGCCGTCATTTGACCAGCTCCGGGATCGACGCGAGAACCGGTTCGGTCGCGGCCTCGAACGCGGCGGCGACCCGGTAGCACCGGTCATCGGCCAACGCCGGCGCCATGATCTGCAGGCCCACCGGCAGTCCTTCCGACAGGCCGCTCGGCACGGAGATCGCCGGCGTTCCGGCCAGTGATGCCGGCAGCGTGCAGAGGTCGTTGATGTACATCGCCATCGGGTCGGCCACCCGCTCGCCGATGCCGAAGGCGACGAACGGCGAAGTGGGCGAGACCAGGACGTCCGCGGCGGCGAAGGCGGCGGCGAAATCGCGGCTGATCAGGGTCCGGACCTTCTGCGCCTGCCCGTAGTACGCCTCGTAGTAGCCGGACGACAGGGCATACGTGCCGATCATGATCCGCCGCTTCACCTCGGGCCCGAACCCTGCCTCCCGGGTCAGGGACATCACCTGTTCCAGCGGGTTCACGCCGTCGTCACCGACCCGCAGCCCGTACCGGACCGCGTCGAAGCGGGCCAGGTTCGAGGAGCACTCGCTCGGCGCGATCAGGTAGTACGCCGCGAGCGCGTACTCGAAGTGCGGGCACGACACCTCGACGACCGTGGCGCCGAGCCCGCGCAACGTCTCGACCGCCGCC
>JAFAWL010000056.1 GCA_019241805.1 Actinomycetota bacterium | reverse complement strand
GTCGATGTACCGCCCGTTGAACTCGAAGACCCGGAAGTGATCTGGCCGGTCCTCGGCGTGACTGGCGCGAATGTAGGACTCGCAATCGGCGAACCGGCCGTCGAGGTCAATCAGGACGTTGCCCGTCAGGTGGGTCGTCACCTGACCGTGCTCGGCCGCCCGCGAGCGCAGCGCACCGATGGCGTAAGCGACGAACTCATCCCGCCCACCGACGAAGTCTCCGTGCTCGTCACGAGCATCCTCGTGGTAACAGCTCCGCAACAACTCGGCGTCACACCGGTCCACCGCGCGGCAATAGCGAAGCAACACCTCGCGGATCGCGCGCTCGTCGATCAGCGCCTGCACGGCCTCGTCCTGGACGCCCACCCTGGCCCTTCCGCGTGTTCCCGAAGTCAGGCCGCGCACGTACGCCGCTTGGCCGACGTGCTGCAGATCGTCGGTGAGCACCGAGATCAGGCGAACGCCGAGGGTCACCGGCGGATCCCAGGAACGGTCGATCACCCGGTCGAAATCGGCGTCGGACAGCGTCGCGAGAAAGTCGAGGCTGCGCGCGTGGACAGCGTCGTGATACGCCACCAACTCGGGAGCCGGGACTCGCACCCGGGCGACCTCCTCGGATGTGTGTCCGTATCCCGTCGCCGACGCCGCGAAGGGAAGATCGAATCGGTCGGCGAAGCCCTGCGCGGTCCAGGCCTGCTCGCCGCCCGCGAGCTCGGCCACGTGGTGGTCTTGGACCCGAGTGAGGTGCCAGAGCAGCCAGGCAGGGGAATTGCCCGTTCCGTTCGGGCGCACCGTAAGTTCGTCCACCGACGCGCCATCGGCGACGTCGGCTACCAGCCGCCGGATGTTGTCGAGGGCTTCACGAATGACGTCGGCGCTGCGCATGGCAGAGCCTTTGCCGCCACCACCAGCGGGCAAACCCCGGCAGTACCAGGTTGGCGGCGAGAAATCCGATGAGCACCACCGCTCTGGATCGCGAGATCATTTTTGTTCGATGAGGTGCTCGACTCGATGGTCGGTGGAGCCGGTCTGCGGCACGCCTTATCCTGACGTCACCGCGACATTGCGATAACGCAAAAATGATGTCAAGATGACGTCATGCAGCTCGACCGGTTCGTGGAACAAGTCCAAGAGCAACTTTCCAGTGCGGCGGCACTCGGCGACGATCGCGCCCAGCAGATCGCCTCGACCCTCGTGCACGCCGCCGCCCCTGCCGTCCGGCTTGCTGTGCTCGGTGCGGTCGCTGCCGCCGCCGACGAGCTGACGGCGGCCTTGCTCGACGTCCCCGGGGCACCGCGGGTGACCGTCCGGCTCGACGCCGACGGTGTTCACATCGCCACTGCCTCTACGGCTACCCCACCCGCGGCGCCGCGGGCTGACGACGGCGACATCTCCGCCCGGATCTCGCTGCGTCTCTCCGAGTCGCTCAAGGGCGAGATCGACAGCGCTGCCACCCGCGCGGGCATATCCGTCAACACCTGGCTCATGCAGGCCGCGACGGCCGCACTCAGCGCGGCACCCGAGCGGCCACCCCGCGCCTCCACCCAGCGCGTCACCGGCTGGATCAACGGCTGACCTTCAGGAACGGATACCCCCATGACCACGAAGCACTTCCCGCTCACCGGACCGATCACATTGCTCGCCCGGGTCGGTCGCGGGTCGATCCGCGTGACCGCCGTCGACGAGGCGCAGGAGGCCTCGGTGACGGCGGTCACCCGGTCGGCAGGTTCGGATCTCATCGACCGGATGACCATCGAACTGCGCGGACACATACTGCACGTCACCGCACCACGGCAGGGCGGGATCTTCGACGTGTTCGGTGGTCGCAAAAACGAGGCCGTGGATGTCGAGGTCACCGTGCCGAGCGGAACGCCGCTGACGATCGCGTCGTTCACCGCGACGATCGAGGCCGTCGGACGCAACGGCAACTGCGACTTCGCCTCAGGTGCATCGGACATCCGGGCCCAGTTCGTGGACGGCGACCTGCGGATCCGCACCGGCAGCGGAAACTGCCGCGTCAAGCAGGTCACCGGTTCGGTGCAGGCGCGCGCCGGCCATGGCGGACTCGAAGTCGGCTCCGCGCACGGCCCTGTGCATTTTCGGTCCGGCGCAGGCGGGGCGAGCCTGCGGGCGATCTTCGGCGATGTCGATCTCGCCAGCGGCAGCGGTGAGTTCCGGGTCGGCATCCCAGCGGGCGTATCAGCGCGCGTCGACGCCACCACCGGCGCCGGTCGTGTCGACTCGCAGTTCCCCATCGACTCGGTGTCGACCCGTACGGTGCAGATCACCATTCGAGCGCGGACCGGCAGCGGCGACGTGCACCTGTTTCGGGCCGCCGCCTGAGGACACCGTCAGATGATGCCGCCGTCTACCCGCAGCGCCACACCCGAGGTGTAGCTCGAAGCGGGGCCGGCCAGGAACAGCGCTGCCCCGATGACCTCCTCGGGCGTTGCGATCCGCTTGAGGACGGTCGAGGTCTGGCTCACCGCCCAGTTGCTCTCGAGATCCCAATGCCGGCTCACGTCGGTGAGGAACGGCCCGGACATCAGCGTGTTGACCCGAACGGTCGGCCCGTAGGCCTGCGCGAGCCCCTCGGTAAGCGAGTTCAGCCCGGCCTTGGCCGCGGCGTATGGCACGATCTGGGGTGCGTTCCGTATCGACCCGGTGCTACTGACGTTGATGATCACGCCGCCACCCGCCTTCACCATTCGCGAGGCGACCAACACAGCGAGCCGGAAAGGGCCCTTGAGGTTGATGTTCAGCACCGCGTCGAACAGCTTCTCGCTGACGTCCTCCAGGCTCTCGTAGAGCGGCGACATGCCGGCGTTGTTGATGAGGACGTCCACCTTGCCGAAGCGCTCGTAGACGGCGTCGACCAGACCGTCGAGCTCCTCCCAGCGACCGACGTGACACGCATACGGCATGGCCTGACGCCCGGTGTTCGCCTCGATCTCGCGGGCCAGCTCCTCGCAACTGTCCAGCTTGCGGCTGACGATCACCACGTCGGCGCCCTGGGCGGCGAGCGCGCGCACCATCTCGCGGCCCAAGCCCCGACTGCCACCGGTAACGACGGCCACCTTGCCGGTGAAGTCGTAGAGCTCGCTCACGGACGGGATTGTCGAGACGGCGGTGCGGTCGGGGACGGCGAGCGGCGCGGACGAGCTCGAAGTGCTCATGGTCTCTCCTCGTAGACGGACGGGCCGATCAACCCTACTGGCGACGTTTCGACGACCACGAGCTCCGGCCCGTCCGTGAACGTACCGGGTTCACGATTGCGCGCATACGCGGGGCCGAGATACATCAACAGCGCTCCGGCGAAGCTCAGCCCGGCGCCGAGCAGGAAGCCGTCGCGATAGCCGCTCTTGGAAACCAGGCCGTTCGCGCCG
>JAFAWL010000331.1 GCA_019241805.1 Actinomycetota bacterium | reverse complement strand
CCTCGCACCGACGCGTTCTGATCAGCTCGACGCCGGCGCAGGGCGTACACGGTCACGACTGAGAGAACGGCAATCGCCGGGATGATGACCAGAAGGGCCGCATCGCTACCGGGCCAGTGGCCGTGGGCGCCTTCCACGCTCCAGAACACCCCGAAGCCCGTCAGCATGATGCCGACCACGAACTTCATCGTGTTCTCTGGCACGCGTGACAGCGGCGCCCGGACGCTCGCACCGATCGCCGCCACGACGATGACTGCCGCGATGCCGGCGATAGCTGCGATAAAGACATTGTGCTGGTTGCTTCCGAACGTCAGCACGATGAAGGCAACCTCCAGCCCTTCGAGAAAGACGCCCTTGAACGCGAGCGTAAAGGCGTACCAGTCGTCGACGAAGCCTGACGAGGAGGATTGCGCAGCCTGCGCGGCCGTGAGCTGAGTTCGATAGATCTCGTCCTCGTCGTGCAGCGCCTTGTATCCGCTGGCCCGCAGGATCGCTTTTCGCAACCACTGCAGGCCGAAGATAAGCAGAATCGCTCCGACCACGAGCCGAAGTGCACCCAGTGGCAGCGCGGACACGGCCGGGCCGAGAGCAGCGACGATGACGGCGAGCGCGACCAATCCGCAGCCGACGCCGGCCATCGTTGAACGCCAGTCCCGCGCGGTGCCCGCGGCCAGGACGATGGTGGTTGCTTCGACAGCCTCGACGACGCAGGCCAGAAACACTGCGACGAACAGGGCAGTCGTCGTCATCGAACCCCCTAAGCATCACACCTGCTCACGGTCGAACGTAACAGCCGTTATTCTAGTCCTGAAACATCGCCTTGGTGTCAACTCAAATCCACGATCTAGCACGTACAGTCTGTCCGTGGCCAGGCGTCGAGATTTTGACGATGCCGGCACCGTGCCGCACCAATCACAAGGTCCGGCGGATACCGTCCCGGTCGGCTGGTTGCTCCTGATTTACCGGATTCCGTCAGAGCCGACTCGGCTTCGTGCCGCGGTATGGCGTCGTCTGAAAGGTCTCGGTGCGATTTATCTGCAGAACTCGGTGGCGGCGCTCCCAGCCGGCACCGCCGCCGAGCGCGCGCTGCGGAAGCTGCATCACGAGATCATCGAAATGTCAGGAACCGCGCTCCTGCTCACTGCCACGACGCTGCTCGGCGAGGCCGATATCCGCGCCGACTTCCAGGCTGCTCGGGATGATGAGTACGAGGAAATCGTAGACAAATGCCAGGACTTCCTCGCCGGCATCGAGAAGGAATTTGTAGCCGAGCACTTCAGCTTCGCCGAGCTGGAGGAGAACGAGGTAGACCATCAGAAGCTGGTTCGCTGGTTGGCCAAAGTGACGGCGCGCGACGCGTTCGGGACTCCCGGACGCGAGGCTGCCGACGAGGCATTGGCACACTGCGGCGAGGAGCTTGAGCGGTACGCCGCACGCGTCTACGCAGAACAGACCGACGTCCGCTAGCCGGACACCCGAACCGGGCCGCCGCACCGCTGATCGTCTCGCCGTCGGACGCATCACCGGAAAATGTCCTCGCCGCCACCGGATCCGTCGTCATTCGTGCCGCCACCACGTCGGCCGCAAGCACTCGTCGAGGTCAGCGGCAGCCTCTGCAATTCCACCGCCTCCCCACCCTGCGCGACCAGCGGCGCTACGACCCTGTCACCCATTCCATGTCTGCAGGTCAACGGACGTTGGTGTGTCAGCCTTGGCTGACAGGCCAACTGTCTAATGGGACGGAACATGGACGCGAAGGGGTTTCAGTGGTGGTCGCGCAACGCTGGTATCAGGAGGCCGTCGTGTACTGCGTCGACGCCTCCTCCTTTCAAGACTCCGACGGCGACGGCTGCGGTGACCTGCCTGGCTTGATCAGCCGGCTCGACTATCTTTCGCGGCTCGGCGTTTCCTGCCTCTGGCTCAATCCGATCCATCCGAGCCCCTGGCGCGACGACGGTTACGACGTCAGCGACTACTACAACGTGCATCCGCGGCTCGGCTCGCTGGGCGACTTCGTCGAGCTCACCCGCCAGGCGCGAGAGCGAGGCATCCGGGTCGTGATCGACCTGGTCGTGAACCACACCTCGGATCAGCACCCATGGTTTCAGGATGCTCGCCGCTGCGCCGACTCGCCGTACCGCGACTGGTATGTGTGGAGCGCGAAGGAGCCCGCCGATCGTCGGCAGGGGATCGTGTTCCCCGGCGAGCAGAAGGAAACCTGGACGTTCGACGAACGGGCGAGGGCCTGGTACTTCCACCGGTTCTACGACTTCCAGCCCGATCTCAACTGGGCTAACCCCGACGTACGGCGCGAGATCTCGAAGGTGATGGGCTTCTGGCTGCAGCTGGGCGTGTCCGGGTTCCGCGTCGACGCGGCGCCCTTCGTGCTCGAACAGGTCAGCGCCGACGTCGATCCCGGGCCGCTCGACTTCTCCATCTTGGACAGCTGGCGACAAGAGACTCAATGGCAGCTGGGCGACGCCGTGCTGATGTGCGAGGCGAACGTCGACCCCTCGTCGGTCGGCCAATATGTGGCCAGCAGGTCCGACGGTCCCGCGGACCGGTCCCATCTGCTGTTCGACTTCGTTCTCAACCCGCGGATGTGGCTGGCCCTGGCACGTCAGGACAGCGAGCCGATGATCGAGGCGCTCGGCAACCCGGTCGTGTTGCCTGAGGGCGGCGAGTGGGCGACGTTCCTACGCAACCATGACGAGCTCGACCTGAGCCGGTTGACCGACGAACAGCGCCGCGACGTGTTCCACGCGTTCGCGCCCCGACCGCAGATGCAGCTCTACGGGCGCGGTGTCCGCCGGCGTCTGGCCCCCATGCTGGGCGGCGACCGGCGGCGGATGGAACTGGCCTACGCCCTGCAGTTCTCGATGCCCGGCACGCCGGTCGTCCGCTACGGCGAGGAGATCGGCATGGGCGAGACGTTGACGCTGCCCGGCCGCGACGCCATCCGGACGCCGATGCAGTGGGACGACACCCGCAACGCCGGCTTCTCCGACGCCGAACCTGAGCAGTTGATCAGGCCGGTCCCGCGCACCGGCCGCTACGGCGCCTCAAAAGTGAACGTACGCGCACAACAGCGCGACCCGGACTCTTTCCTTCGCTGGTTCGAGAATCTGTGCCACGTCCTTCGCGAAGCACCGGAGATCGGCACCGGTCACTGCACAGTCATCCAGACACCGTTGCCACGTGCCGTCCTCGCGCACCGCATGGACGCCCCGGCAGGCAGCATTCTGCTATTGCACAACCTCGGACCCGACTCAGCCGTCGTCGACATCGGCCCGCAGAAAGGATGCACCTCCGCCCCGTACGACCTCCTGGTCGACGGCCCGTACGACCAGCCCACCCGGCAATTGCGCGGCTTGGAACTGCATGGCTACGGCTACCGCTGGATCCGGCTACGGCGGGCTGATCGCCTCTAAAAGTCGCCCGAAGCGACATCATGGTCTTCGATCATGCTCGGATTACTCGTGCAACAGTCGATGCCGGAGCCGGTGCCGGGTGCATCCTCAGCTAGGTCTGCCGGCGCAGGCGTAGCCGGTCGAGTTCGCCTTGTTCGTCGGTGCTCAGTGCGTCGATACCCTGGGCGTGGATCTTGTCGAGTAGCTGGTTCATCCGGTCATCATCGGCCGACCGGGCCTGGGGGGCGGCCCGCTGGCGACGGCCGGCGCTACCGGTCGGCACTGATCGCAGGTTGGGGCCGCCGCGCCGGCTCCGCGAGCCTTGCGATGGGCGTCGGTGTGGCCTGGGCCGGCCGCCGAACAGTTTGGGCACCCAGGGGTAAGCAGAAAGCATCCCGAACTGTCGTGCCACCCATCCGCAGAGCACGATCCCGATCAGGAACGCTTCCAGGGCCGTCCACGATCGTTGGCCGAGGTAGTTGATGATCTGGATCGCCAGGATCACCACGCCGACGATCCAGGCCGGGATGTTTAACATCATTGCCCGGGTGGGCCACTCCGCGATCCAGGCCAGCACCACGATCATTTCCAGCAGCTGCGGCCCTGCTTGGACGTAGCCGTCTCCGGTTGCGACGTACAGACCCACCGTGACCGCCCCCAGCACGATGGTCCAGATAGCCAACATGAGCGCCCAACGGCGACGGCCGAGCAGATCATGTTCCAGGTCGCGGCCGAACCACCAGAGCACCAGTAGCGCCAATACGTCGAGAAGGCTCACGCCCTGATAAGCGAACGGCCAGGTCAACAGCGTCCAGAACCGCGCGTGGTGGACCACTGCGTACGCGTGGAGCATGAGGTTGCCTTCAACCCCGCCCAGGGTGCCGTCCGCATTGAACGTCGCCGAACCGGCGAACGCGTAGGTGAGGATGCCGACAACGCTCAGCCCCACGAACAGCAGCGTGGTGTCTATCTCAAGCGTGCCGAGGTGGAACCACGGCTCGTGGTCGTGCCTGCCCCCACGCGCCAAACGGAAACGGCTCACCTGGCAATCCCTAATATCGAAGCGACACGACGCTGGCGGCGTGCTGACCGGATCGAGGGTGTTGACCCGCCCGGCTGTACGCGCCGCCTCGCGGGCGGCAGCAGATCACGCGACGGGCCGCCGTACCCACCGCCGCTTGACCTTACGCAGCGCAAGGATTCCACGCTGGCGCCGCCCGACGGAGCTTACGACCTCGGCGCCGTGCCGTCGCGCCGACGTCGAGTCGTTCAAGCACCGAAGTACAGCCGGTGCCAGGACCCGTTCAGCGGTCGGTCAGGTGGATCGTGCGGCAGACGAACCTGTGCTGGAATTGGCTTTCATCAACGGGCCGTGGTGTCTGTGCTGCTCATCGTGCGTATCGCCATCAGGCTATGCAGCGTCTCCATACGACACCTCATCTAATGTCATGAGCACGAGACCGGTTCGCCCGAGGGCCCGGATTTGCTACACCAGATGGAGCCGCCTCGGGGCATCGAACCCCGGACCTTCTCATTACGAGTCGGGACCGTTCGGATCCAGGTGATCCCATGTGATACCCCAGTCCCCCATTTCTTACGGGACAGCGTGGCATCCCCTTCGGCCACGACGCCGCGAACCTGTTCTTCCAACTCGTTGCGTCTCGCTACGAACAAAGCTCGATCATCGTCACGTCCAACCTGCCCTTCGGCCGCTGGGGCGAGACCTTCGGCGACGACACCATCGCCACCGCCATGATCGACCGCC
>JAFAWL010000289.1 GCA_019241805.1 Actinomycetota bacterium | reverse complement strand
CTCGGCGTCTGGCAGTAGTCGCCGACTCTGGCGAACCACGCCGGGTCGTGATTCTGCTGGGCGCACCACGGCATGCACGGTGCGGGGACCGCGCTAACGGGCAGCGACGCAGCGGGGGTGAGAGTGGTTGACTTGTTCACGGTTCGGACTCCTTGTCCTTTGGGGTGCGGGCTTAAGGCTCCGGCTCGGCGTTCGCGGCGCCGGCCGGGGCCGCTCAAATCCGACTTCGGATTTGAGGGTCGATCTGTTCGTCGGCCTCCTCTCTGCCTCGCACCAGCACCTCTCCGGTTGCCGATCAATTAGCGGCGCGAACTGCGCGATCGTGATCGGGGTCGTCCTGTTCGTGGCCCGGCGAATGCGCATCGGGCCTCGGTGCACCGCCGCGATCGCGACGGCTGTGCTTATCGCCTTCGTCGTCATTGCCCGCCCGTCGCCCAGTGTCTTACGCGCGGCCGTCATGGCGCTCATCGCGCTGGCCGCGTTGGCCGCCGGTCGGCAACGGTCAGCGTTGCCAGCGTTGTCGGCGACCGTGCTGGTGTTGCTCGTCTGGCAGCCGCGGCTGGCGATCGACCCTGGCTTCACGATGTCGGTCCTCGCCAGCGCCGCCATCGTGCTGATCGCTCCACGATGGGTCGACGCCTTACGCGCACGGCGGGTTCCGGCCGGTGTTGCCGAGGTTCTGGCCGTCTCCACGGCGGCGCATCTCGTGACCGCCCCAGTGATCGCCGCGATGTCGGGACAAGTCAGCGTCGTGGCGATTCCGGCCAACGTGCTCGCCGAACCGGCGGTCGCAGTCACGACCGTGCTCGGTTTCGCGGCGGCCGCAAGCGCGCCGGTCAGTGTCGCGGTGGCTTCGTTGCTGGCTCAGTTGGCCGGTTGGCCTTGCCGGTGGCTGATCTGGGACGCGACGTTCTTCGGCGAACTCGGTGGCGCGACGGTGCCGTGGCCCGGTGGGCTGCTCGGCGGGGGCGCGTTGTTGGTGGTTCTCATCGGCGGCGTGCTGCTCAGCCGAGGCCGAGGGACTCGGTGGGCGATAGGCGTGGCCGTGCTCGCGTTCGTCCTCGTCGATATCCCGGTGCGCTCCCACGTCACCGGTTGGCCGCCGCCCGGTTGGTTCTTCGTCGCGTGTGACGTGGGTCAGGGCGATGGTCTCGTACTGCGTTCCGGGGCCGGCCGGGCCGTGGTCATCGACGCCGGCCCGGAGCCGACCGCAATCAACAGCTGTCTGGATCGACTGGGCGTCGAGACGGTCGACCTATTGCTGTTCACCCACTATCACCTGGATCACGTCGGAGGGATCGAGGGCGTGCTTCGGGCGCGCGCCGTGCGGGCTGTGTGGACGGGACCCCTCGCCGCGCCGCCCGCCGGCGTCGCCGTTGTGTCCCACGCACTGCGCGATCGGCGCCTCAGTTTGGGAGCGGCACCGGTCGGGCGGAGCCAGCGCTTCGGCGATGTTGAGCTCGAATTCCTGGGGCCGCGGGTGACCTTTCGCAATACCCGCTCCGATCCGAACAACTCCTCAGTTATCGTTCGCGCCTCGGTAGCCGGCCAACGAGTTCTGTTGCCGGGTGACGCCGAGATCGAGGCACAGCAAGATCTGCTCGACGAGCACCTCGATCTACGCGCCGACGTGCTCAAGGTCCCGCACCACGGCAGTGCGTACAGCGACCCAGCATTTCTGGCCGCCGTCCGGGCACGGGTGGCCGTGCTGTCCGCCGGTCGCCACAACGATTACGGACTGCCGTCACCGACGCTGCTCAGCGAGATGGCGCGTCTCGATGTGCCCACGTGGCGAACCGATGACGACGGCGACGTCGCGTTCACCTCGGACTCCAGCGGCGTACGGGTCGCACTGCGCGGGGTGAACCAGAACGCGCAGGGAATCGGGCCGGCCCGCCGGCAACCGTCGATCATCGTGGCCAAGCCGTCGTCCGCCCTCGGATGGCGCGCTGGTCATATCCGATCCGGTCAGACCGACCGGCTGGTCGTCGCGTCCTCGCGAGGCGAGTTTGCCCGGGAGCGCATAGGCGGATGCGGGCGTGGTCCGCCGGGCCGGTCCGACGTCGGGGGCGCGTGACACGATGGTTGCGTGCCGAGCGCTGCCGATGTCCAGATCGAAAAGCCGGACGACGCGCCGCTCACCGGACCGATCGTGCTCCTGCTCGGCGACGAGGAGTTGTTGGTCAGCCGCGCCGTCGAACGGGTCGTTGCGGCCGCGCGGGCGCACGACCCGGACGCCGAGGTCACCGACCGGATCGGTTCGTCGCTCGACGTCGCGGAGTTCTACGAGATGCTCAGCCCGTCCCTGTTCGGCGGCCGCCGGGTGTTGGTGTTGCGCAGCGCCCATGAGCTCAAAGCCGAACAGGTCACGACCTTGAGCACGCTGCTCGCCAGCCCCGTCGACGACGTGACGGTTGTAATCCACCACGCCGGCGCCGTCCGCGGTAAGGCAGTGTTGGACCTCGCTCGCAAGCACAAAGCGCCCCAGTTGACCTGCGCGAAGCTGACCCGGCCCGAGGAGCGGATGGACTTCGTGCGGGGCGAGGTTCGTCGCGCCGGTGGCACGATCACCGCCGACGCCGCGGCGGCATTGATCGACGCCGTCGGAAGTGATCTTCGCGAGTTGTCGAGCGCGGCCATCCAACTCGTCGGCGACACCGACGGCCGGATCAACGCCGAGCTGGTCGCCGCCTATCACGAAGGCAGGGCCGAGGTCAGCGGCTTCGCGGTCGCCGATCTGGCCGTCGCCGGTGACACCGGTCGCGCGCTGGAGTCGCTGCGGTGGGCGTTGTCGGTAGGAGTGCCGCAGGTCGTCATCGCGGACGCGCTGGCGGACGGAGTGCGATCGGTGGCTCGGGTCTCCGGGCTGGGTCGAGCGAATCCGAACGAGTTGGCGCCTCGATTGGGGATGCCGCCCTGGAAGGTGCGACGTGCGCAATCACAGGCTCGCGGGTGGTCGGAGCGAGGCCTACGTAACGCACTCGGTTGCGTTGCTGAGCTGAACGCCGACGTCAAAGGAGTGGCCGTCGATCCCGACTACGCACTTGAGCGGGCCGTTCTGCGCCTCGGGCGGGCCCGTCAGCTGCGCTGACGGCGTCGCGTCTCGGCGCCGAATACACCAAAGTCGCCGATGTGCACGAAGGCCGGCCAGTACTCGACTGACCGGCCCGCGGATCGCGCGTTGACGACTACAGCGTGTTTGTCTTCGCAGCCATCGCCGACTTCTTGTTGGCGGCCTGGTTGGCATGAATAACGCCGGCGCTGACCGCCTTGTCGAGCTGGCGGGAGGCCGAGCGCAACGCAGTGAGGGCCTTGTCGCGGTCGCCGCCGTCGGCAGCCTCGCGGAAGTGCCGGACCGCGGTCTTGAGCGACGACTTGACGCTCTTGTTCCGGAGTCGAGCCTTCTCGTTCGTCCGGATCCGCTTGATCTGGGACTTGATGTTCGCCACTGAGCTGCCTCGAAAGTTCGCGTGAGTCTGGATGCCTATTCGTTGATTCCGCGTTCGCACGGGACGCTCTTGCGCGCCCGTCGGCTGCGGACAACCTCGCCAGCCTACCAGTCGAGGCAGAACCGGCCCAAATTGCTGTGATCGTCCCCGCTCAGGGCACACGCCGGCCGAGCCAGCGCAGCGGTCGCCCGACCAGCGGCCGGCGATGCCAGCCTCGGCGCATGACCTCCGCCCGGCCACGCCGCGCGGCATCGCGTCCGCGAACGCCGAGCCCTACCCTGCCCCGATCCTCGATCTTCCGAGCCCAGCTCTTGAGCGTGGACGCACAACGCACGCATACGCCGACCTCGGGATGGCTTCCCAGATGCACGAGCTGGTCGGGCTCCTTGGCGCCTCCGCAACGCCAGCACTCGCGCGGTCCGGGCGCGTCGCCGGCTGTCGAAACCGCACGAGTCATAGCGCTGATTGTCACCCGATCGCTGCCGCCGAGGAACCGGCCGCCCTTCCGGTCAACAGGTCGTTGTCCACAGGTGGCGGAGAAACTTGCCCGATCAAGCTCAGAGCCTGTCAGCGTGACCGCATGCAGAAACTTCGGCCCGGTCTGATCGCCAAATTAACGTTAGGGCGCTGTCGGGGCCCGTCAGGACGCGGCGCGGGACAAGGACCTCTATCTCGAGCTGGACTGGCAATGCAGCGGACCGGGCCAAGGTCGGTGGATCGTCAGTGACGCGCTCAGCATCACCGTTCATTGAATCGTGACCGAGAATCTCGGCGGAAACGGGACACCGACCACCCCGCGCCGCATTAGTGATCAACCCGCGGATTCGTCCATAGAGTCTTGTCGACCGACGTCAGTCTATTTGCATCGCGCTCGGTTTACCTTGCGTCCTGCTGTCACCAGCAAATTGGAGCACACTAATGGTGATCAAGGTGCGGATTGTGCGACCCTGCGTGCCGTGCGGCGAAATTGTGCGGTGTTAGCAATCATGATCAGCGCGGCCGGCCTGGTCGGATGTAGCGGCAAGCCGGCTGCGAAGCCGACCGAGTGGCCCTACACGACGTACTCGGATCCACGACCGACGCCGACGCCGACACCGTCGACGTCCGCGCCTCCGCCGCCCTCGCTACCAGCTGACGTACCCACCGTCGCAAGCAATCCGACGGTTGCCGGCGAAAAGCCTCCGCTCCCACCTCCGATGATTCACACGACGGACGGAGCCAAGGCATTCGCAGTCTTTTTCGCCCAAACGATGGACTGGGGAAGTGCTACCGGTGACAGCAGCTACATGTCTCACTACTTTCGGCCGAGCTGCTCGGTGTGCGCAACGCTCAAGCAAGCGTTCGACACTGATCGCAGCCAACATGCCATCTACCTCGGTCAACGATCAACCGTCCTACGTGCTAATACCGAGGACGCTCCAGCCGACTCCGGCGCAGAAATTGGAGTGGCGGTGTACATATCCACGACCCCGGGATCCGTGAAGGCCGCCGACGGGTCCACGTTGGCCGAATACTCGGCTGTGCCAAGTTTTCTCCTGAATCTTGGCCTCAAATGGGCTTCCACGGGTTGGATCGTTGTATCCGGGACGGGATCGAAGTGACACGGCATCGTGCAATCGCAGCTGGCTTATGCCTCGTCCTGTCGCTAGGGACCGTGTTCATCGAACAGGCGCCGCGTGCGCGCGCCTGCGAGACATCGGGACAGCCCGGACACAGCTGGGGGTCCGTCGAAGTCGACGTCAAGTGTCCGACGGGCCCAGCGCCGGGTGATTCGCCCGCGCCGAGCGGTTACAAGCCGTCGCCGGTCGCCGATGTAATTCCGATGAAGACTCAGGATTGCGGCGTGGCCGACGGGTCGACGGCGGCCGAGAAGACGGCGCAGAAGTTGTGCGGC
>JAFAWL010000330.1 GCA_019241805.1 Actinomycetota bacterium | reverse complement strand
GCGACATTCGCCTTCCGGCTGAATCCGGCAGCCTCCTCCACTCGTCTCCAGGGACGTTCCATGCGCCATTTCCGGGCTCCGCACGCCATCCCTCAGAACCAAGCGCCCGCTCTGCGGCGGACGTGGCCATCGCCCGCGTTCGTGAATCTCCGTTGCCTGACGCGAACTCCGTACCGCGTTGAACTCCTGGTGACCGGCGGAGACCCGTGGTTGGGGCTGCACGGCGACCTGAGCGCTGTCGGCGCAGGGGCGACCCTGCGCGGTGTCTTCGACCGCATTACGGATCTGGGCCGGGCCGTCCATATCAATGCCAGCGGCGTCAATGCCATCGGATCCGAAGTCGCGCAGGTCCTCCGCGACAGGATCGCCGACACGACCTGCGCTACGCCGATGATTCTCGACGCGGTCAGCCCGGAAGTCGCTGTAGCGCTCGGTAATTCGCCCTGCGGATGACGGCGCAAATTGCGGTCTGACGGCGTAAAGTGCCCATTGTGGCCGGACGTCCAACCGCGGCGGCGGACCGGTCGAGTGAGGCTGACGGAATGAAACCAACAGACATCGGGCCGAGTTTCGGGTCGGTCGCCACCGCTCGCTGCCGAGTGCTCGGACACCGATATGTGCAGCAGATCTTCCACCACAACGGCGCCTCGGATCCGTTCTATATCTGTATTCGCTGCGGGCGGTCGGCCGACCATTTCGTTCGGGGGCGGCAGTTCATCCCCCCTCACGGATGACCAAGCTCCTTCGTGGAGGTTTGCCAGCCAGCGCCGGATGGCCGGGTGAGTTCAACCGAGCGCGGGGCCGTTTCCGCCAGTCGCGCCAAGGCGACCGCGTCTCGTAAAGCTGCCGTGGCAGACGCGGAGCGCATCCGGCGGACCTATGAGCAACACCTGATCGATTCCGAGGTGAGCGCCACGCGTCGGGCGCTGGCGCGAGACGGAAGCACCCCTCAGCCGTCCACCACGGTGGCGGCCATTCGGAGATCTGCGACCAGCCCATCGTAAGCCTGAGCCCGACGATCCTTGTCGGCGCGGAGTACGGCCGACGGATGGATCGTGGCCACTACACCGCGTACGGACGAGTCGAGTGCCGAGCCGAAGGCGTCGACATCGGGCGTCCAATCCAGGATCTGGCCCCGGCGCTCGGTCAGCCGGAAGCCCCGGCCCAGCAGCGACTCGCTCGCCGTTGCCCCGAGCGCCACGATCACCTGCGGCTGCAAGGCGCCCAGCTCCGCGGCGAGCCACGGACGGCAGGCCTGTAGGTGTGCGGTCGCGGGCTTTTCATGCAGGCGCCGCGGGCCGTGATCAGTGCTCTTCCACCGGAAGTGCTTCACCGCGTTGGTCACGTAGGCTGCGGCGCGGTCGATATGAGCATCGGCGAGTGCTCGATCGAGCAGTCGACCGGCGGGTCCGACGAACGGCTCGCCGGCGGTGTCCTCGGCGTCACCCGGTTGCTCACCGACGAGCATGATCGCCGCGTCGGGGGGTCCCAGACCGAAAACAGTCTGCGTCGCGCGCTGGTAGAGATCGCAGCCTTCGCAGTGCCGCGCGGCTGCCGCCAACGTGCCCAGCCGATGATCCGCGGGTACGAACGAGGCGGCGCCGGGGAATCGCGCGCGCGTAACCATATCTCGAATCGTCTACCCCCGCCGTCACGTCGGCTAACCGGCGTGTGCCGAGCAACGGGCCTGGGAACAAGGCCCTCGTGACTGAATCAACCCTGCCTGATTCCAACGCATCTGACCAAGGCCCCGTCGCCGTTCTCGGTCTCGGCCAGATGGGCTCAGTTCTGGCCCAGCGCCTGCTCACGGCCGGCGCCGAGGTACGGGTGTGGAATCGAACTCCCGGGCATTCCGAGGAATTGGCCGCGCAGGGAGCTTTAGTCGCGGAAAGTGTTCCCGACGCCATGAGCGGGGCGGTGGCCGTCTTTACCTCGCTCAGCGGTGACGAGGGTGTGCGGGAGGTGCTGTTGCCCGGTGACCGGGCTCGACCCGAGTTGACCGGATTCCTCGTCGACACCAGCACGGTGTCGCCCGCAATCAGCCAGGCGCTGAGCGACGCGTACGGCGTTCGGTTCCTCGCCGGTCCGATCGCCGGAGCGCCGCCGGTCCTGGCGGCGGGACATGCGCAGCTGCTGTTGGCCGGGCCGGAAACGACGCGAAACGCGCTCGGGCCGGTGCTCGATGCGATCTCCGACAAGCAACTTGTCGTGGGCGACGACCCCCCGCGGGCCGCCGTGGTGAAACTTTTGAACAACTATCTGTTGCTGGCCGGGTTGGCCGCACTGGCCGACGTCGTGGCCACCGGACAGAGCGTCGGGCTCACCGACGAGGATCTGCGTCGCGTGCTCGGATCGCTGCCGGTGATCTCGCCCGGTCTGGCGCCGCGGGTCGATGCCTTGCTCGGACGTGAGCATCCGCCGGCGTTCACGGTCGCGCTCGGTCGCAAGGATCTTCGCCTGGCCAGCGCCCTGGGACGGGAGTCGGGGCGCTCGCTGGGGTTGCTCCCCGCGATCGTGGAGCGCTACGAACAGGCCGCGGAACTCGGTCTCGATGCCCGGGATATCAGCGCGAACGTCGAGACGCTGCGACGGTCAGTGTGAGCGTCACACCGCAGATGGGTGGGTCGAAGCGGCAGATCGTGGTCACCGGCGCGTCGGGCAACGTCGGCACCGCTTTGCTGCGCCGCTTGGCGGGCACCGCGCACGTGACCGGCATAGCCCGACGACGACCGCCCGCGACCGCGCCCTATGACACCGCCGAGTGGCTCACGCTCGACCTTTCGCAAGACGACGCGACCGATCGCCTGCTGCCAGCGATGGCGGGAGCCGACGCGGTGGTGCACCTGGCCTGGCAGATTCAACCCGGACGGGACCGGGCGCAATTGCGGCGCACCAATCAAGGCGGCACGCGCGCCGTCGTCGAGGCCGCCGCGGTTGCCGGTGTCTCCCACGTCATCCACATGTCGTCAGTCGGTGCATACAGCGCCGGTCCGGCCGAGCGCACCCGAGTCGACGAATCCTGGCCGACGAACGGAATACCGAGCTCGTCCTACTCCGTCGACAAGGCCGCGGCCGAGCGCATCGTGGCGCAGATCAGCGGGCGGGTCGTGAGCGTGCTTCGCCCCGGGCTGATTCTGCAACCCGACGCGGCCAGTGAGATCTCGCGTTACTTCATCGGGCCTTTCGTGCCGGTGACTCTGCTCCATCCGTCGCTGCTTCGACTGGCGCCGTTTCCAACCGCACTCGCGACCCAATTCGTCCACGCCGACGATGTTGCCGCGGCCATTGGGATAATTCTGGACCAGCGAGCGGCCGGTGCGTTCAATGTCGTCGCCGAGCCGGTCCTCGACCGCGATCATTTCCGAGATCTGTTCGGCGGAGCCGCCCCGGGCCTGCCCCGGGGCGTCCTGCGCAGCCTGGTCGACCTCAGCTGGCGGATGCGCCTGCAACCGACCGATGCCGGATGGATCGATCTTGCCTTCGGATCACCGCTACTGGACGCAAGCCGGTTGCGCGAGCTCGGCTGGTCGCCCGAGCACACGGCCGACGAGACGCTACGGCGATTCGTCGACGCCCTGCGCCGGCGCGCAGGCCGGCCGGGACCGCTGTTGCGGCCTCGCCGCCTCCTCTCGCACCACGACACGAGCACCGCCTCCAATTGAGCCGACCCAAGCCGGTCGATCGCGGTGGTTAGCCGAAGGATGGCGCGGGTATCTGAGCGGTGACCGGCACCAGGCACACGTCCGGCGGGCCGAACCAGGGCCGACCGCTTCCAGCCGCCCGCCTCGGGCCGGAATTCGGAGCATTTTCATGACCGACCAGCTGGCCGTCGTCACCGGCGCCTCGACGGGAATCGGCTACCACCTCGCACGTATCTTCATCGAGAACGGCTTCGACGTGATCGGCTGCGCTGATGACGACCGACTCCACGACGCGACCGCGGAACTCACGCGGGGTTCGGCGTCCTTTCACGCCGTCCAGGCCGACCTGTCGACCTCGGCCGGGATCGAGCAGGCGATCAGCGCCGTAAACGCGTTCCGAAGGCCGGTCGACGCTCTGGCTCTCAACGCGGGCATCGGCAACAGCGGCGCTTTCATCGACATTCCGTGGGAGGACGAGCGACGGCTGCTCGGACTGAACATCGGATCTACGGTGCATCTGGCCAAGGCGCTGCTACCGGCGATGGTGGCACGCGGTCAGGGGCGGTTACTCATCACGTCCTCGGTCGCCGCCCATATGCCCGGCCCTTATTACGCAACCTACGCGGCATCCAAGTCGTTCGTCTTGTCGTTTGCTGAGGCGATCCGGCACGAGCTGGTCGCGTCCGGCGTGACGGTCACGGCCCTGCTGCCCGGTCCGACCGACACCGAATTCTTCGACCGCGCCGACATGGCCGATACGCCGGTTGCCGACGCGAGTAAGGACGATCCCGCCGACGTCGCCCGCGAAGGTTTCCACGCGCTGATGGCGGGAAAGGACAGCGTCGTGGCCGGCTCGTTCAAGAACAAGCTCCAGGCGGCCGGGGCGCGACTACTCAGCGAACCTCGCAAGGCCCAGCTGCATGCCGGAATGACCGAACCGCGGAACGACTGAGATTCGAGGAAGACGAGGTCCTGGATGAGAGCCCTGACCTGGCAAGGAAATGAGCACGTTGCCGTGGCGGACGTCCCGGATCCGACGATCCAAGAAAATACCGACGCAATCATTGAGGTGACGTCGACCGCGATCTGCGGATCGGATCTCCATCTGTACGGCGTGCTCGGTCCCTATCTGAAACCGGGTGACGTACTCGGTCACGAGGCGATGGGAACCGTCGTCGAGGTCGGCACCGAGGTGACCCGGATCAAGCGCCGCGATCGGGTGGTCGTGCCGTTCAACATCTCCTGCGGGCATTGCTGGATGTGCTCGCGCGGGCTGTTCGCGCAGTGCGAGACGACCCAGGTCCTCGAGCAGGGCAAGGGCGCTGCTCTGTTCGGCTATACGTCACTGTACGGATCGGTGCCGGGCGGTCAGGCCGAGTACGTGCGGGTGCCGCAGGCGCAGTTCGGGCCCATCGCCGTTCCGGAGGGCGTTCCGGACGAGCAGTACCTTTTCCTGTCGGACATCCTGCCCACGGCCTACCAGGCCGTCGTGTACGCCGAGGTTCCCCCGGGCGGCACGTTGGCCGTATTGGGCCTGGGGCCGATCGGTCAGATGTCGGCCCGCATCGCGAAGCATGTCGGAGTTCCCCGAGTGATCGGCGTCGACCCGGTACCCGATCGCCGAACGGCTGCCGCCGCATTCGGGGTGGAGGTCTACGACCTCGAGGACGACACCGCGTCGTACCTGATCGACCTGGTCGACGGTAGAGGACCCGATGCCGTCATCGACGCGGTCGGCATGGAGGCCCACGCCCATACCCAGCCGCGATTGAACCTAATCGTCGAGGCCACCCAGAAGGTCGCCGGACTTCTCCCCGATCCGGTGGCCGACAAGGTCATCGACAAAGCCGCGCTCGACCGGCTCGATGCTCTGCTCACGGCGGTCAAGGCGGTGCGTCGGGGCGGCACCGTGTCCATCAGCGGTGTCTATGGCGGCGAGGTCGACCCGATGCCGATGATGGAAATCCGGATACGAGATCTTCCGCGACAAGGCGGAAGGATGCTTGAAGGTGGTGTTGCAACCATGACACATCCGCAGGAGACCGGTGAGGGCGTGAAGCTCACCTCGCACGGTGAGGGCGAACCCGACGAACTCCGTAACGACGAGAATCGTCCGAGCGGATCCGATGTCGGAGGCCCGGCCACGACCTCCGAATCCGCTCTTGAGCGATCGGTGACCGAACCGAGTTCGGCCGGCGAGGACAGCCGGCCCGACAGCCAGTCCCGCAATCCGCTCTGAGCCGCGGGACCAATCCAACAGACGTGCTCACACAGGAGGCGACGGTTTCATGGCTACGGTAAGCGCGCATATCGCTCTGGAACCGCAATCGGTCTTCGACGTTCTCAGCGACGGCTGGCGCTACACGAATTGGGTCGTCGGCACGTCACACATGCGGGCGGTCGAGGCGGACTGGCCCGCGGCCGGATCACGCCTGTTCCACTGCTCGGGGCCGTGGCCGATCGCGACGCGCGACGAGACGATCGTCGAAGAGGTCGAGCCGGGGAAGCGTTTGCAACTGCTGGCCAAGGGCGGCCCGTTCGGTAGTGCTCGAATCGAAATCGAGTTGGAGGCGCACGAAGGCGGGACCAAGATCACGCTCACCGAGACACCGGTCGCCGGCGTGGCCAAGCTGCTGCGAAACCCGATCAACGACGCGGTTCTCGGCCGCCGGAACGTCGAGAGCCTGGCTCGACTGGCCGCTATGGCCGAACAGCGAACCGAACCCGTGGAGGGCTCGTCCCAGCAGTGAGCGGTACAACCGGTCCAGACGCCGTCGTCATCGGCTCCGGCCCCAACGGGCTCGTAGCGGCCAACGTACTCGCGGACGCCGGTTGGGACGTTTTGGTTCTGGAAGCGGCCGAACATGCCGGTGGGACGACGCGGTCTGACCACTCGGTTCACCCGGACTTCGTCACCGACCTGTTCAGCGCCTTCCATCCGTTGGCCGCCGCGTCGCCGGTGCTGGCCGGGCTGGATCTACACGAATACGGTTTGCGCTGGGTCCGGCCCGCGGCGGCCTACGCCCACGTCTGGCCTGATGATCGCAGCGCCGCTGTCTGGCAGGACCGACACCGCACCGCTGCCGATATTGATGCGTTCGCCTCAGGCGACGGCCAGGCGTGGCTGCAGCTGGCCGAACGCTTCGACGGCATACGGGACGACCTGCTGTCCGCGCTGATGACACCGTTCCCTCCGCTTCGATCGGGGCTCGGTCTGGCGCGTCGACTAGGTGCCGCCGAACTACTCCGGTTCGCTCGTCTCTGCGTGCTGCCGGTGCGTCGATTCGGCGACGAGGAATTTGCCGGTGAGGCCGGTCCGCTGTTGTTCGCCGGCAACGCGCTGCACGCCGACCTGGGTCCCGAAGGTGCTGGCAGCGCGATCTACGGATACCTGCTCACCATGCTGGCGCAGTCCGTCGGCTTCCCAGTACCCGAAGGCGGAGCCGGTCGGATCGCCACGGCCTTGGCGGACCGGCTCGGCGCGCGAGGTGGGCAGCTGCGATTGTCGGCGCCGGTCGAATCGGTCGTCGTCGCAGGCGGTCGGGCATTGGGTGTCCGACTGGCCGGCGGCGAGGCGATCCGGGCGCGGCGCGCAGTCGTGGCCGACGTGTCGGCGCCGGCCCTTTACCGTGACCTGGTCGGATTCGATCGTTTGCCGGCGCGGTTGATCGGAGATCTTGCGCGCTTCCAGTGGGACGCTGCGACATTGAAGCTCAACTGGGCCTTGGCTGCACCGATCCCCTGGACGGTGGGCCCGCCGCACTCGGCCGGCACGGTGCACCTCGGGGTCGATCTGAACGGCTTGAGTACCTACGCCGTGGACTTGGCCGCCCATCGCCTGCCTCGTGAACCCTTTCTGCTTCTGGGCCAAATGACGACCAGCGATCCGACCCGCTCGCCGGACGGAACCGAGTCGGCCTGGGCCTACACCCACCTACCGGAAGGGACCCGCCTTTCGACGGAGGAATTGCACGAACACGTCGAGCGGATGGAGTCGATCGTCGAACGGCATGCGCCGGGTTTCCGCGACTCGGTCCTCGCCCGCACCATCCAGGCTCCGGCTGACCTGCAGGCGGCCGATGCCAATCTACGGTCGGGCGCGGTAAGCGGCGGCACCGCGGCGATTCACCAAGAACTGATATTCCGGCCGCTGCCTGGACTAGGCCGGGCCGAAACGCCGATCGATCGGCTCTATCTTTCGAGTGCTTCGGCGCATCCGGGCGGCGGGGTCCACGGCGGGCCCGGTGCGAATGCCGCGCGGGCTGCGCTGTTCCGGGACGGTGCCGCGGGCAGCCTGCAGCGAAGAATCATCGATCGCATTCACCGAAAACTGTATTGCTGAGCCCTACTCGCCGGACTGAGGCGGCGCCGGGTAGTGCGCCGCCTTCAGCAGCCGCGCCAGGTGCACCGTGTTGGCGGCAAGCGTTTGCGTGGTCTTCGTTACGCCTTCCGGTGTCTCGTCCAAATCCTTGTAGTTGCGGTAGGTGCCCTTGGCCTGATCGTTCCAGTAGGTGACGGCTTGCGCGGGCAGCGTAAATCCCACGTCATTGAGGCCTTGGAACAGAATGGAGCTTACGTGGTGAGCACCGTCCTCGTTACCCACCACGACACAGGCGGCAACCTTGCCGTAGGTGAGCAGCCGACCGACGTCGTCGGTCTCGGACAGTTCCGCGTCGAGGCGTTCCAACACTCGTTGGGCCACACTGGACGGCTGACCCAGCCAAGTCGGCGTAGCCAACACCAGGATGTCCGCCGCCATCAACTGCTGACGGATCATTGGCCACTCGTCGCCATTTCCCATATCGACCTGCACACCCGGGCGCACATCGTGATCGACGACCCGGACGAGCGGACCACTGACGCCACGTTCAGACAGCGCGTCCAGCAGTTGCCGGGCCAGCAGTTCACTGCTCGACTGTTCGGGCGAGGGCGTCAGCGTGCAGACGAGCGTCAGGGCGCGAAGCGACACGTCGGCCGGCTGGTTGTCTTCGAGCACGTCGCG
Organism: Actinomycetota bacterium; assembly: GCA_019241805.1. Lineage (GTDB taxonomy): Bacteria > Actinomycetota > Actinomycetes > Mycobacteriales > Jatrophihabitantaceae > JAFAWL01. The sequence continues at coordinate 10,444 of JAFAWL010000330.1, read as the reverse complement.
TCCCCTTGCTGGCCGGTGGGTGTGTTCGGTGCCGTCGGTTTCGGCGCAACTGAGCGCATCATTCCCGCGGCACCGATTCGTTACACACATCCGGACGTCTAGGAGCTGTGAGGCACCTGGTCCGATTGGGCATGACTCGGGTGTGGCGAGGGAACGGGCGGCAACGGCGAAGTCGCAGCTTGACCCGGACAGTCTCACCGCGCGTATCAACGAGCTGTACCACGACACCGAGGCCTGCGCTGCCGCGGCGGGCTTGGTCTATATCAGTGGGGATGAGCCGGGTATTCGCCGGCGACGGCAGGGGCGAGGCTTCGGTTACCGCGACATTCAGAATCGTTCGTTGACGGACACCGAACTGAAAGCACGGATCGTCGAACTGGCGATTCCACCGGCGTGGAAGAACGTGTGGATCTGCCCGGACGCGAGTGGACACATCATGGCGGTCGGTGAGGACGATCGGGGGCGGAAGCAGTACATCTACCACGAGCGCTGGCGAACGTTGCGCGACATGCTGAACTTCTACCGGCTGATCAGCTTCGGCGAACATCTACCACGGGTACGCGAGCACGTCGCCCATCAGTTACGGCGCCACAGCCTCGACCGTGACCAAGTTATCGCTGCGATGATTCGCATCATCGATACGTCCGCTGTGCGGATCGGTAACGAGGTGTACGCCGAGGAGAACGACAGCTTCGGCTTGACGACCCTTACCAAGAAGCACGTCACGGTCACCGGCGACCGCGTCCGGCTCAGCTTTCCCGCGAAGTCCGGCAAGCAGGCCGACATCGTCATCGTCGATCGCGCGGTAGCTCGCGTGATGACGAAGCTCGAACAGCACCGGAAGCGCCGGGTGTTCACTGTCAACGGTCGATCCATCGACTCGACCGATGTGAACGCTGTACTCAACGACCTCACCGACGCCACAGTCACGGCCAAAGACTTTCGTACCTGGCGAGCGAGCGACGCCGCCTTCGCGTTCTTGGAGAGACATCTGGACGCCGTGCCAGCGGACCGTGAACGCCTCGCGCTGAACGCGATCGATTTCGCGGCGGACGTCCTAGGTAACACCCGTGCCGTCGCGCGAGCGCACTATGTGCACCCACACATCATTTCGGCGTTCCTCGACAGTACTTTCGAGGATCAACTGCGAGAAAGCGCGTTGCGCCGACCGCGAACTCTCACCGGCAGCGAGCGTCGGCTGTTGGCCTTCTTGCGGGTCGCCCTGAAAGCCGACCTGGAGGCCTCCACTCTTGACGTCGGCCGACGGCAGCCTAATTTGATTGGCGCCGGCGGAACACGACCATAAATAGCGCCAGGGCCGCGCCTGCCGCCACTAGTTGCTTCTTGTAGGGCTGCGCGCGCCTGAGTACGGGTGCCGCCGCTGCGGTCACGCGGTCGAGCGACTTCTGCACCGGCGCCGGTGCGGAACCTCTCAGTTGAGCGCCTTTCCGGGACGCTTCCTGCCGGACTTCGAGCAATTTCTGGCGCGCCTGCGCCTTGACGTCCAACTTCGCGCTCAGCGCATTGACCGTGTCGGCCAGATCGGCCCGGGTGGTCTCGATCTCCGCTCGGATCTGGTCGGGGTCGGCCGCTCGTTCCCCGCTGGCGTCTCTCATCGGCGTACCCCCTCACGGAGGGTCTGAACGTCACTCTTGATTCCCTGGACAGCTTCAGTCGGCATCGGCGGCGTCGCGGCCGACACGTTTCGCCTACCCATCAGTGCGGCCAATCCGGCGACGACCAGCAGAACCACGCCGACGATCAGAGCAGCCAACCAGGCATGCATCGCGGTAGCCAGGCCGAGGATGGCGGCGGCGATCAAGGCGCCGGTCCCATAGCCGGCGATCACTCCGGCGCCGCCGAGAAGGCCGAGCCCGAGGCCGGCTTTCTTGGCTTTGGCCGTCGTCTCGACCTGGGCCAACCGCAGCTCATCGCGAATGAGCGTCGAAAGGTCGGAGGTGAGGCGCGATACGAGTTCGCCGCTCGTTGCATCGCGAGCGGGTGGTGAAGTCGACACGCTCATCGCAGACTCACTTCCTTGCGCGTGGGCACAGTTCTAGCGGTGACGACCCCGTGGCCGCGGTAGGTTCTGCATTCCCGCCCCTAGCGACGGTGAAACCGCGGCCGCTGGCGGTGCCTACTCCTCCGCTTCAGCCGGCTCGTCGTCCGAACCCGGATGGGGCTGCTGGTCGAGCGGCACATCGCCGAGATTCGGATCGGATACCCATCCCTCGCGTACGTCGCGTTCGGTGCTGCCGTCGCGGGCAGCCTCGCCCGGAGCGCCCGGTACCGAACGCGTGTCTTCGTTCTCCGGATTCTCAGTCATGGCTGCTCCTCACGGCGCTCGGCGGAACGGATGCACGAGTGATACCCGATTAGCGATCCTCGTAGCGCCGGGGCGTTTCAGATTCGAGCTGAGCTTCAGACAACGGCTCGTCCGCTAGGGCAGCGTCACCCGTCGACTCCCGCCGCATAGGCTCAGCGGTTTTGCGGAAACGTCTCCCGGTCGACGCCAGCTTGATCATCGCGTCGTCGTTGAGCGCGTCGCCGCCGGCTCCTTGCTGTACCTCGACGTCACGGATCCCACGCACGGAAAGGGCACCTTCGGCGGTGGCCGAGATGAGCAGGATCGCCGCGCCCGTCGCCGAGAAGTAGAACAGCGTCTCCAGCAGGCGCACGCCTTCGCTCTGCGCGGGGTCGGGCTGACCGATCGAAGTGCCCATGTACGTCGTGAGCAGCGATCCGACGATGAGCCAGGCACCGGCCGCCACGCCCAGCCAGGCCGCGGCGAGCAAGGCCAGTCGGTGTGCCGATGCGATCAGAATCAGTCCAGCCAATACGGCCGCGGCGCCGACGGCTACAGACAGATAGCCCCGCCCGGCGGTCCAGTTCCAGGTTTCGTTCGGATTGGGCGTGTAGCCGAAGTTCATGTACGGGCCGACGAACGGGGCAAGACCGGCCCATGCGCCGAGTAATACCAAGGCGATTCCGTGCAGAGCCGAACGGGTGCGTGGCACTCGAAACATCGAGTAACGGCGGGCAAGCGGCGCGCTTCGAGAGCTTCGCCCGACAGGATAGGCGGATGTAGTCATGGGTGCGTCTCCTCCACGCGCTCGACCCGCCCAGCCGGTCACGCGGCCCCGTTTCGGGAGAACAGTCGTGCCGATCGCAATCGGGCGGGGTGGACGTCCCGTGCGGGCGTGGTTCGTCGCATACACGAAACCTCCGTGGTTTACCCAGTTAGATCGGCCGCCTAACTCGACTGGGCCTCGACTTAACCCGGACCGACTCACATCTTTCTGGCGCGCGCGTTCCGCGCTGAGGAACATTTTCGGTTCTTGCAACAAACGCAGGATCACCTACGTGTACTTCACGAGTGGTGGTGCAACCCGTGCTACCAAGGAGTGCGAATGAGGTACATAGCTCATGCTTTCGACGCTGCCCGCCCGCGCGGCCTTGGCGTTGGTCGCCCTGTCGGCCGTTGTCCTGGTGGCATCAGCTTTTCATCGCGAACGCGGCGCCGGGACTCCCGGCCCCAACAGCTCCGGATCGCAAAGCGCGAGCGCGGCTGACGCGACCAGTGCGCCTGCTCCCACCTCCCCCGCGCCGGTGTCGCAGCCGACACCGAGGAGCACCCCGACGCTCCCGACCGCGGCCGTCCCCAGCGAACCGATTCTCACGGCAGCACCGACCTCCCCGGGGCGTGACTGAGGCGTTGATCAGGCACACCCGGGAGCGGCCGATCAGCTCGCGAGCAGCGTCCTTCGACTCGTACGTGCTCGATCGGCGCACCCCGCTCGTCCGCTACGCCACCTTGTTGACGGGCTCGCGCGTCGACGCGGAGGACGTCGTGCAGGAGGTGCTCATTCGACTGTATCCACGCTGGGATCGCGTCTTGGCCACCGCGGGTGATGCCGACGCCTACGTCCGCCGAGCCGTCGTCAATGATGTGATCTCGTGGCGCCGACGCTGGTCCACGCGGAATATCCGACCCGTGCCAGCGGAGCATCTGCCCGACCGGCCGACACCCACCGCGGACGAGCACGAAGCCGATCAGCGAATCTGGTCGACCATCAGCGCGCTGCCCGCCCGTCAGCGGGCGGCCATCGTCTTGCATTACTACGACGACGCGGACGATGAAACCATCGCCGCGTTGCTCGGCTGCCGGCTGGCCACGGTCCGTTCGCTGATCAGTCGCGGCCTCGGTCGCGTGCGTGCGTGCGTGCGGAGATGATCATGGAGGCGACCGCATGAACGACCTGGAACTGCTGGTCACTCGGACGTTGCATAGCCGGGCCGACAGCGTTCACACCTTTGTCTCGCCCGAAGCGATTCGGGCCGAGGCTGCCTCCAAACGCGCCCGTCCTACGCAGGCATTCGCACCCGTGCTCGCCGCGGGGATCGTCATCGCCATCGCGATGATCGTCTACATGGTCGGTCGCGGCGCGGCCCGCGGCCACCCGGCGGTGCCGCCGGCCGGGCCGGCCGCCACGGTTTCGACGCCCGAACCGAAGCGCGATCCGGCGTCGGTGTCGTCGGCCTCCTCGACGCTGCTCCCGACGATCAGCGCGTCGACACCGGTGCGCACGACTGTGCCGACTGACGCGCCGACCAGACCCTGGCGCGCTTCGCCGGTCAACTGACGGCGGCCGACGTTGCGGGCGTCGCCCCGATTCACTCGGGGCGACGCCTGCGCCGCGTGCTCACATGGTCGTCGCTTCGTGTCGTGACCGGCGCCGACCGGCCACCAGCAGACCCAGACCGACCAGCAGCGCCAGAAGCGCGATGAGCATGAGCTGCTCGGCGGCCGCTCCCGTGAAGGCCAGCGGCACGTCAACGGCCGCCAGCGCCGCCACGGCATTCCCAGTCGCCTGCGTCCCGATCACGGGAGTCGACGGCGTGGTCGAGGTCGACGAGGAGTCGTCGCCACTGCCGGACTGAGTGCTGATGGGCGTCGTCGCACCGCACGTGGAGTCGGCGCTACCGAGCAAGCCGGCAACGTTGCCGCACACGGTCACGGGGACATCGACGGTGCCCGTCCGGGGATCAGTCGCCGGGTCGCAAGCGGCACCGGCCGAACCGACCGCGTTGCCGCACACGATCACCGGAATCGCGATCCCGGTGCCGGTCCCGGTACCTGTGTCGGTGCCCGTTCCGGCGCCGGCGTCGGTCCTAGTGCTGGTCGATCCGGCCGCAGCGCAGCCGGCCGTCGCGTCACCGAGCAGGCCGATTCCGTTGCCACAGGCGGTCACCGGAGCCGTAACTGCTACGGCCGGCCCGGAACCTGTGGTGGTCGCCGAGCTCCCGGTGGCCGAGCTCCCGGTGGCCGAGCCGTTCGTAGCGGTCGAGGCCGGAGCCGGCGTGACGCATCCCGCAGCGGCACTACCAACGGCATTGCCACACACCGTCACGGGAGCGGTCACGTCGATACCCGAATCGGGCCCCGCACCCGCCTCGGTCGTGCCAGCGGCCGGACCGGCCTCGGACGAACCGGCCTCGGACGAACCGGCCGGAACGCATCCGGCCGCCGAATCACCGAGCAGGCCTACGCCGTTGCCGCACACGGTCACCGGTAGGTCGATTGCGAGCCCCCTGGACCCGGAATCGTCCGTCGCAGAACCAGCACCGGCCGGCGTCGCGGCCGCGCCCGCGCACGAGGCCGCCGAATCACCGAGCAGACCGACGGAATTTCCACACGCGGTGATCGGCAAGGTAACCGCACCGGTCAGACCATTACCGGAGGCCGACGAGGTGACCGGCGCTGGCAGCTCATCGCCTGCGCACGACGAGGACGCCACGCCGAGGACGGAGACCGAGTTACCGCACACGGTGATCGGAGCTGCCGCGGCGAGCGAGACTCCCTCGCCCGCGCCGGCTGCGGATGTCGAAGCCCCGGATGAACCAGAACCCGACGCCGATTCCGATGCCGCCGGGGCCGACGAGGAACCAAGAATCGCGATCGAATTACCGGTCACCGAGACCGGCGCGGCCGCCGCCGCGTCTACGCCGGAACCGGACGAGGACGCCGACGGCCCGGACGAACCGGAACCCGACGTTGCCGGGGCCGACGCCGAACCCAGGATCGCGATCGAGTTACCGGTAACCGAGACCGGCGCGGCCACCGCCGCGTCAACGCCGGAACCGGCGGCGGTCGAGGCCGTGGACCCGGAGTCCGAGGTCGCCGGTGTAGAGACGACGCTGGTGCCGCCGATCGAGATGGCGTTGTTACTGATGTTGACGGGCGCAGCGATCGGTATCTGCAGCCCCGTCCCGAGAGCGCTGGCGGCGGAGGCGGGCGACGTGTCGGCCGAGGCGATGCCTTGACCGACGACCCACATTCCACCGACCAGCAGCGCGCCTTGCAAACCGCGCTTGAGCCAGTGATTCATTCGGGGGTTCTCCTTGACTGAGGTGGGAAGCGGCCGTCAAACGATCGAGTGATTGCTCGTAGCGCGACGGCGCCGGGGAAGCCTTAGCCGATGAGGAATCGGCGCGGGATCCACCTAGTCCGGAGCGAAAGCCGGCTCGTCGCCCATCGCTCCGGCGGGAGCGGTCAACGACGGCCAGGCGGCGGCGAAACCGCGGGAGGACGTCAAAGCCTCCGTGGCGTTCTGGATACCGAATGGCAACGGTAGTTCGGTGCCGGCCGGTACCGGCGCCGGAGCAGCCGGGATGCTCGGCGCCGGTACCGGCAGCGTCGGAACGGCGGGGGGCGACGGCTTACGAGCTGCCGCGAGGTCCTCGGCCGGCGCGGGAGCGGCACCGCCGACGGCGGCCAGCCGGCCGGGCCCGTCGTGGACAGCCGGCCCGGCGATCGCGAGCAGGTTGATCGGGACACTGAGCTGCGACGCGCTCGAGGTCGTCGGCGCCCCGGCCGAGGAATCCAGCTGATCGCCCAGGGGCCCCACCACCGGGGCGAGGGTGCCCCGCAGCTCGTCGAGCACCGGCGTGAGGACTGCGTCGACGAGCGGCGGCACGGCGAGTTCGTCGGCCATCCGGAGCGAGTCACCGACGGTCGTCGCGACTACCTGCAACACCGGCGTAAGGATGCCGTGGACCTTCGGGGTCGGCTCCGCGGCTGAGGCCGACGGTGCCGGAGCACTCGCCGGTGCCGGCTGCGTCGATGACTGGGTCGTCGCCTTCGCGCCGGCCGCGCGCGGCGCCGACGCGGTGTCGGACTTGCTCGGCGCGATCGAAGAATGTGCCGGTGGAATAAAGGGATTCACGGTCGGTGCAACCTGCACGCCGACACCATGAGCGGATTGGTCGACAACGTCTGTGACGGCGACGAGCAGTGCGGTCGAGGCCGGATGAGCGGTGGCCCGCGGTGCGGGCGGCACGGTGTCCGCTCGGGCACTTTGACCGTGCAGCAACGACCCGACCACCCAGGCCAACAGGATGCCGCCGGCAAGCAGCAGCAGGCGGCGCAGGATTCGTCGAGTCGCGAACGACTGGCCGGGTGGATCGAATGGCCCGACTACCGGCACAGCCGACGCGACGCCCGGCGCGGGGAGTTCCGAGAACTTCCCGCGCGGCGCCGTTTGCGCTGCGCGACGTGTAAGCACGATCGATCCTTCCCCCCCGTACGCTCGATCAACGAGCGACCGTGCGGAAGGTGACGGATCAATTCTCGACAGTCACCGAGCTCGTTCCGGGCTCGTAGCGCACGACGACGACGGCGACGTCGTCCCCGAGCCGATTGCCGGCCCAATCGAGCAGGGCGGCGAACACCCGCTCGACGGTGTCGGCGGCCGATCGGCCCGGCAGCGCGTCGGCCGTCACCGCATCGTCTGGTCGAAATGCCCGGTCCGCCGGTCGACGGGCCTCGGCCGCGCCGTCGGTGTACAGCAACAGTCGGTCGCCGGCGCTCAGCATCTCGACTGCCGGCACCGCCGTGCCGGGCAAGCCGAGCGGCGGTCGGATGGCGGCCGGCAACAACGGTGTGGCGACATCGGCGCGCAACAGCACCGGGGCCACGTGCCCCGCATTGACGACGGTCGCGACGCCGAGGTCGTCGATCTGGACGACGAGCGCGGTGACGAAGTCACCGTCGGCGGCCACTCGACGAACAGACGCGTGCAGCCGCTCCAGCAGTCGGCTCAGGTCGGCTTCTTCCTCCGCTCGCTCCCAGAACGCGCCGAGAACGGTTGCGGCCAGGCGCACGGCGTCCAAGCCGTTGCCGCGCACGTCACCGATCATGATCCGGGTGCCGAACGGTGTGGGGTGAGCCGCGTAGAAGTCGCCGCCGACGGTCGCGTCTTCAGCCGAACTCTCGTACCGGGCGGCCAGCGCTAGGGGGCCGATTCGCTCGGGTAGATCGGCGAGGATCGCTCGCTGGGCGACCTCGGCCACCCGTTCGACCCGGTGGAGCAGGCTTTCACGCCGCTGCCGCGACTCGGCCGCGACCACGGCGATCAACGCGCCGAGCACGATGCCGCCGATCCGGACCAACTGGGCCGAACGACTGGAGGCGGTGGAGAACTGATCGTCGACGAAGCCGAGGACGAGCCACGCGACAATCGCCAGCACCCCGTACGCCGCGGTAAGCCAGGGACCGAGCAGCGTGGAGGCGAGCAGCGGAACGATCACCACGAGGGTCGAGGCGGAGCGCCCGGAGCCGAGCAGCTGATCGGCGACGATCACCGCCAGCAGCAGATAGGCCGGCACCAATTCGCGCCTCGCGAGCCGCAGCGCGGTGTCCTTCACCCTTGCCCCGCGGCCATCGGACCAGCCTAGGGTAGGGACATGGATGGTGCGGATATCACTTCATTGATACTCGACGATCACGATTGGTTCCGGCGTCAGTTCGCTCGCTTGGACGACGCCCGCGGATCGGCCGAGCTGGCCGAGGTCTGGGGGCCGCTGGCGGCGCGACTGGACACACACGCCGAAGCCGAGGAGCTGATCTTCTACCCCGAGCTGCTCAAACGCGGCGCCGACGACCCGGACGAGGAGACCGACGACGCCATCCGCGATCACAACAAGATCCGGGATGCGGTCGCGGACGCGAACCGCCACGAGATCGGTACCGACGAGTGGTGGGAGGCGGTCGGGCGCGCCCGGCACGAGAACACCGAGCACATGGGCGAAGAGGAGGACGAAGGGCTGGCCGACTTCCGAAACCATGCCTCGGCCGAGCTCCGGGCAACATTGGCCGCCCGCTGGGTGGACTTCTACGCCGCCCATCCCCACGGCTCCGGGATCGACACCCGGGATCGCGACCCGCAGGCCTATATAGAGGAGAACCGCGGGTAACGACTCGTCGCCGACGTCGTGCCGAATACGAGTATCGCGCATTTTGCGGGGATTGACGGGCTCATTGACTGTTCGCCTCGCCGAATCAATGCTTGTCTCGGAAACCATTCATAGTGTACAGTTGATGTTAAGGGGCTCCGACACGGAGCCTCGCACGGGGGAAGGTCCGCAACAGATGAACAAGCGGCGTGGCTTCGCCATGCTCGCGACCGCTGCGGCGCTGGCCGCGGTCGTGTCGTTGGTCGGCATGGGGGCGGCGAGCGCGGGCGTCATCGCGTCGTCGTATCGCCTGCGGGCGCTGTCCGACACGAGCATGACCGTCGTCGAGATCGGCGTGATCGTCGTGCTGGTCGTGCTCGTCGGCCTCTTGGTGGTGCTGGGCGGCCGCGGCCGCAACGTCCCCCGCGATACGCCTGAGGACAGCTCGAGCACCGAAGAGTCCTCAACTACCTGATCGGTGCTGCCGATCGAACGGTGTGTCCGTTGCCGATCGGTTGGAGCGCCGCTCGCTCGCCCGTAACCCGCCGGCTACCCGCGCACGCTTCGGTTGGCCTGTGCGCCTGACGCGTCGGGCCGGTCGCGGGCCGGCGCTGCTGGCTGCCCTGGGCATAGCAATTCTGACGGCGGGCATCGCTTTCAGCGTCGGTGTTCCCTCGGCCGGCGCCGAGACGTGGGGCAGCCAGAACTGGCCCTACATTTCCGGCGAGATCTGCAGCCTGCCCGGTGGTGGGACGGCGCCCCTGGCTGCGTGGGACACCGGCTCCGGCGGCAGTCCCGCCTATCTCACCAGCGCCATCACCTCCGCCAACGGTGCGGCGCCGCCGCTGGCCTCGGTCGGCGCCCAGACCCGCGGCCCAGTGGGTCCGGGCACCGCCGGTCTGAGCAGCGCCAGTCAGATCGCCGCGGTCGCGTACCTGCTCAGCACGTGGGGTTCCTCGACCGATCCGGCCCGGGTCGCCGAGACGGCCGAGGCGGTCATGGCCGCCACCGGCGACGCGAGCCTGCGCTCCTGCCTCGGTACCGCCCCATCGTCGAGCGCGACGGCCGACGCGATGTGGAACCAGGCGCAGAACCTCGCCGGGCCGTATCACGTCACCATCGCCCCCTCCGGCTCCGCAAGCGTCACCGCCACCGTGACCTCGGCGGCCGGAATGCCCGTGCCCGGTCTAACCGTCAACTTCAGCGCCCC
>JAFAWL010000426.1 GCA_019241805.1 Actinomycetota bacterium | reverse complement strand
GAACTCGATTGCGGTCGAGCCGTATCGACTCGGCCAAGCGGCACCCAAGGGTTGGCTAGGTCCAGCCTGAGCAACGAGGTTCGGCTCAACGTGAGCGTTCGCTGTGTACAGCCTATGTGCGGTCGCGTCACGAGTCCACAGATGCGGCTCAGACGGTGATGTCCGGCGGCCCCGGGATGCTCGCCGCGGACGAACGGGCCACATCTGTTCTTTAAGCACTCGATCTTCTCTTAAGCACTCCATCACGGCCTACGCTCGTCCGATGAGCCGTTACGCCCAGGACGAGCGTCGGGACCTGGTACGGAGCTACCGCGCCGCACCGTCGTCGGCGCCTACCCTCTGCCCGCCCTGGACCGCGGCCGAACTCGCCGCACACCTGGTGCTGCGCGAATCATCGGCCCGGGCCGCGCTCGGCGCCCTTCCGCCGCTACGAGCAGGAACCGACGACCGTCGCCGCAACTACGTCGCCGCGCACAGCTACTGGGACATCCTCGACCGGCTCGAGCGCGGTGCGCCGGCGTGGTCGCCCTTCGCGTTCCCGCCCCTGGTCGATCCGCTCAATCTGATCGAGTACGTCGTGCACCACGAGGACCTGCGACGCGCCGCGCGGGAGTGGACGGCACGCGGTGTACCCATCGATCGCCAGCGAGCGATCTGGCGTCAGCTGCGCACCACCGCCCGGCTGTCGCTGCACTCCGCACCGGTCGGCGTGCGCCTGATCTGGCCCGGCCGAGCCGATGCCGTGGTGCGCCGCGGCTCCGACGTGGTAGCGGTCAGCGGCAATCCGGTTGAGCTGGCGCTGTTCGCGCTGGGACGCCAGCGGGTGGCCGCCGTCGACTACGACGGTCCCGATGACGCCGTCGCCGCACTTCGGGAGACGCGCATCGCGGTGTGAGTTGCCGCTGGGTCAGCGGACGACGACGCCGGCCGCGCGCAGTTCCTGCTTGACGTCGCCGATTGCCAAGTGACCGAAATGAAAGACGCTGGCCGCGAGCACGGCATCTGCGCCGGCTGCGACCGCCGGCGGGAAATGCCGCGCCGCTCCCGCACCGCCGCTGGCGATCACCGGTACTTTCACGCACGCCCGCACCAACCGAATCAGCTCCAGGTCGTAGCCGTCCTTCGTGCCGTCGGCATCCATCGAATTGAGAAGGATCTCCCCGGCACCGAGTTCGGTGGCCCGGTGGGTCCACTCCACGGCGTCGATGCCGGTACCCCGCCGGCCGCCGTGGGTGGTCACCTCGAACCCGCTGACGGTGGGCGAGCCGTCCGGAGGCACCCGACGGGCGTCGACCGACAACACCAGAACCTGACGGCCGAACCGTTCGGCGATTTCGGCGATCAGCTCGGGGCGGGCGATGGCCGCAGTGTTCACGCCCACCTTGTCCGCGCCGGCGCGCAACAGGGCGTCGACGTCAGCGACACTGCGCACCCCGCCGCCGACCGTGAGGGGGATGAAGACCTGCTCGGCCGTGCGGCGTACGACCTCGTAGGTCGTCTCCCGTCCACCGCTGGACGCGGTGATGTCGAGAAAGGTCAACTCGTCGGCGCCTTCGGCGTCGTAGCGCCGAGCCAATTCGACGGGGTCACCGGCATCGCGCAAGCCGGTGAAGTTCACCCCTTTGACCACGCGACCGGCGTCCACATCCAGACAAGGGATCACCCGAACGGCGAGGCTCACGCCGAGCCCTCGACGGCAGCGATCGCCTCGGGCAGGCTGAACTGTCCGGCGTAGAGCGCCTTGCCGACAATCGCACCCTCGATCGCGCGACCGTCGTCCGTGCGCAGCGCCGCGATCGCCCGCAGATCGTCCAGCGAGGACACCCCGCCACTGGCGACGACCGCGGCCGTCGTGCGTTCGCAAACCGAGCGCAACAGGGCGAGGTTCGGGCCGGTGAGCGTGCCGTCCCGATGCACGTCGGTGACGACGTAGCGCGCGCACCCGTCGTCGTCCAACCGGCGAAGGGTCTGCCAGAGATCGCCACCGTCTTGCGTCCAGCCTCGGGCGGCCAAGGTCGTGCCCCGGACGTCGAGGCCGACGGCGATTCGCTCGCCGTGCTCGGCGATGGCGCGCCGGACCCAGTCGGGGGCTTCCAGGGCGGCTGTGCCCAGGTTGACCCGTGTAGCGCCGGTGGCGAGCGCGGCCGCGAGCGACGCGTCGTCGCGAATGCCGCCGGACAGTTCCACCGCGACGTCGAGTCGAGCAACGACTTCGGCGAGCAGGTCACGGTTGTTGCCCCGACCGAACGCGGCGTCGAGATCGACGAGGTGGATCCATTCGGCGCCGCCGCGCTGCCACGCGAGCGCCGCCTCGAGCGGGTCGCCGTAGGCGGTCTCGGTACCGGCGGCGCCCTGGACCAGACGCACTGCCGCTGCGTCGGCTACGTCCACGGCGGGCAGCAACACGAGGCTCACGAGGATCTCCGATCGAAGACGAGCATGGCCACCGCCGGCGCGGCGATCAGGCCGACGAGCACGACGAGCAACACGGCGGCGGCCGACCCGGTGAGGATGTAAGTGACCAGCAATGCCAGCACGAGAACTGTCGCCAGCAGCGCCCACTTCTCCTTGTCGCGCCGGAACTGCGGCCCGTGTCGCCATAGCCGGTTCCGGCGCCAGCGGGCCGCGCGGCGATCACGACGCTGCTGCTCGGACCGTTCGTCGTCCACTCGTCGCTGCTGCTCGGCCGCTCGGAGCACCTGAGCCGCTTCGCGCTCGGCGCGGGCCCGGGCTCGTTGCTTGCTCACAACCCACTGACCCAGTTGGCCAGCAATGCCGCGCCCGCGTCGCCCGACTTCTCCGGGTGGAACTGCGTCGCGCTCACGTTGCCCGCCTCGACGGCCGCGACGAACGACTGCCCGTGCCGCGCGGTGGCAACCAGACCGTCGGTGCTCTGCACCGCGTAGGAGTGCACGAAGTAGAAGCGGGTGTCGTCCTGGATTCCGGCGAACAACCGACTGCCCGCCGGCACGGAGACGGTGTTCCACCCCATATGCGGCAGAATCGGCGCGTCGAGTTGCTCGACCCGTCCGGGCAGCACGCCGAGGCCGTCGCTTTCCACTCCGTGTTCGACGCCCCGCTCGAACAGCACTTGCATGCCCACGCAGATGCCCAGGGTCGGGCGACCGGTCGCATGTCGCGCCCGAACCATAGCCGCGCCGTCGACTCGGGCCAAGCCGTCCATGCACGCCGCGAAAGCCCCGACGCCCGGCACCACCAGCCCGTCGGCCTCGATCACCGCGCGTGCGTCGGCCGTCACCTCGACCTGCGCCCCCACCCGTTCCAAGGCTCGCTGGGCCGAGCGCAGGTTGCCTGACCCGTAGTCGAGCACGACCACTCGCTTCAGAGGACACCCTTCGTCGAGGGCACACCCTGCACCCGCGGGTCGATCTCCACGGCCGCACGGAGCGCGCGAGCCACGGCTTTGTACTGCGCCTCGGTCACGTGGTGCCAGTCGCGCCCGCCACGGACGATTACGTGCAAGGCCAGGGCGGCGTGGTAGCTGAACGCCTCGAATACGTGCCGCGTCAGTGTCGTCGTGTAACCCGCTCCGATCATCGGCGGTGCGCCGGCCGGTTCTTCGTGCACGAGGTACGGACGACCGGACAGATCGACCGCAGCCTGAACGAGCGCTTCATCCATGGGAATCAGGGCGTCACCGAAGCGTCGGGTGCCGGCCTTGTCACCCACCGCCTGCGCGAACGCCTGCCCGAGCGCAATCGCGGTGTCCTCGACCGTGTGATGCGCGTCAATGTGCAGGTCGCCCTCGACCTCGATGCGCAGGTCGAACAGGCCGTGCTTGCCGAACGAACTCAACATGTGGTCGTAGAAGCCGACACCGGTCGAGACGTCGGTGCGGCCCACGCCGTCGACGTCGACCTCGACCTGGACCTTCGTCTCGTTGGTCTGGCGATCGACCCGGCCGATGCGTGCGTTCACGGTCTCACTCCCCTATCCCGAGCACACCTGTGCCCAGCCCGTCCCTTCCGGCGACGGACCGCACCTCGTCCAACGCCTGGCGGAACGCGGCCATCTCGGCGGGGGTGCCTATCGACACCCGCAACCAGCCCACCGGACCAGTCTCGCGGATCAGTACGCCGCGATCGAGCAGCGCCTGCCAGACGGCGTGGCGATCAGCGAAGCGCCCGAACAGGACGAAGTTCGCATCGGATTCAGCCACCTCCAAGCCGACCGACCGCAACCACTCGACGGTCACGTCGCGGGTGCCGCGCAATTCGGCCACCCGCGACAACAGCTCCGTGCCGTGGGTGAGCGCCACGCGCGCCACTGCCTGCGTGACGCTGGACAGGTGGTACGGCAAGCGCACGATCCGCACCGCGTCGACGACGGCGGGCGCCGCGGCCAGGTAGCCGAGCCGACCACCGGCCAGTGCAAATGCCTTGCTCATCGTGCGCGTGACGACCAGGCGACCGAATCGCGGCAGCAGCGACAGAGCGCTGGGTGTGCCGGTGCGCCGGAACTCCGCGTAGGCCTCGTCGACCACGACCACACCCGGCGCCGCTGCGCAGATCGCCTCGACGGCAGCCAGCGGCAAAGCAGTGCCCGTCGGATTGTTGGGCGAGGCCAGTAGGACGACCGAGGGAGCCTGCTCCCGGATGCAGCGCAACGCGTGGTCCACATCCACACTGAAGTCGTCCTCGCGGCGGCCGGTGATCCAGTTGGTGTGGCTGTCGCGCGCGTACTCCGGATACATGGAATAGGTCGGCGCGAACGACAAGGCGGTGCGACCCGGCCCGCCGAAGGCGAGCAGGAGCTGCAACATGATCTCGTTCGAGCCGTTGGCTGCCCAGACGTTGTCGCCAGCCAGGCCCGAGCCACCGTCGGTGTTCAGGTAGGAAGCCAGGTCGGCACGAAGCGCTACGGCTTCACGATCGGGATACCGGTTGATCCCGCCCGCCGCGTCCGCGACCGCGGCCGCCATGGCGGCGACCACCGCTCGGCCGGGCGGGTAGGGGTTCTCGTTGGTATTCAGCACGACCGGGACGTCCAGTTGCGGCGCCCCGTAGGGAAGCTCCCCGCGCAGATCGTCGCGCAGCGGCAGGCCGTCGAGACTGATCGGGCTCGTCCCGGCCGTCATGGCAGTCGGACGGAAACGGCGGCGCCGTGCGCCGGCAGATCCTCGGCGGCCGACAACGCCAGCACGTGCGGCGCGACCTCGAGCAGGGCCTCGCGTGTGTACTCGACCAGGTGCATGCCCTTGAGGAACGACTGCACCGACAAGCCCGATGCGTGGTGCGCGGTGCACCCGGTCGGCAGCACGTGGTTCGAGCCCGCACAGTAGTCACCGAGTGACACCGGCGCATACGAGCCCACGAACACGCAGCCCGCGTTGCGCACCCGGTCGGCCCAGCGGCGGGCGTCGGCCGTGATCACTTCCAGGTGCTCGGCGGCGTAGGCGTCCACGACGGCCAAGCCCTGCTCCAGG
Source organism: Actinomycetota bacterium (assembly GCA_019241805.1). GTDB lineage: Bacteria > Actinomycetota > Actinomycetes > Mycobacteriales > Jatrophihabitantaceae > JAFAWL01. Next base: position 3,626 of record JAFAWL010000426.1, on the reverse strand, counting down.
TCGCGCACGAGCACGACGGCCGACTGGTCGCCCGACAGGGCGGCCGTTATCCGGTCGACGTGCTTGGTCAACGCCAGCTGGCGCACGATCTCGGCGTCGACGGCATCGGCCAGAGCCGGAGAATCGGTGACCAGTACCGATGCGGCCAGCTCGTCGTGCTCGGCCTGGCTGATCAGGTCGGCGGCCACGTGCACCGGGTCGGCACCACCGTCGGCGAGAACGGCGATCTCGGTCGGGCCGGCCTCGGCGTCGATGCCGACCTGCCCGCGCAACAGCCGCTTGGCCGCGGTCACGAACACGTTGCCCGGCCCGGTGATGACGTCCACCGGCTCGATGCCGACTGTCGCGTCGCCGTAGCCGAGCAGTGCGATCGCTTGGGCCCCGCCGACGGCGTAGACCTCGTCGACCCCCAGCAGCGCGCACGCGGCGAGGATGGTCGGATCGGGCCGTCCGTCGGCCTCGGCCTGCGGCGGCGAGCACACGACCATCGCCTCGACGCCGGCCACCTGCGCCGGGATCACGTTCATCACGACGCTCGACGGGTAGACGGCCTGCCCGCCGGGCACGTACAGACCGGCGCGACGCACCGGCACCCACTTCTCGGTGACCGTCCCCCCGGGTACGACCCGGACCTCGACGGTCTCGCGACGTTGCGCCTCGTGCACTACGCGCGCGCGGCGGATCGACTCGATCAGGGCGTCGCGCACGGCTGGATCGAGCTGAGCCAGTGCCTCGCTGAGCGCGTCGACCGGAACCCGGGGCTGCGGCACGTCGACGCCGTCGAAACGCAGCGTCGCCTCGCGCACCGCTGCATAACCCCGTTCGGCCACCCCGGTGACGACGGGCTCGACCGCCGCGGTCGCCGCATGGACGTCGACGCGGGCACGGGGCAATACCCGGCGCAGGTCGACGGCAGGGGCGTCGGTGAGATCGAGACGGCGCAGCACGAGACCCGATTCTACGGACGGAAGACAGCGCATTCGGACCGTTCGGCGGGGCCGCACCCAACTGCGGCTCGCATTGCGATCGGCCCGAGCGACTCGAGGCGCCGAGGCGCGCGGGCGAGGCGATGGGCCTATGGTCGGTGAGGTGGCCGCGCTGGTACCGCTGTTTCCGCTCGAGACGGTGCTGCTGCCCGGGCTGCCACTTCCGCTGCACATCTTCGAACCGCGCTATCGCGAACTGGTGCGCGATGTCAGCGCCGAGGGCCGAGATCGATGCTTCGGGGTGATCGCGGTGCTGGCCGGAAGCGAGGTCGCCTCAGCCCGAACCGACCCGTCCGTCGCGAGCGTCGGCACCCTGGCCGAGATCGTCGAACTGGAACCGCACGACGACGGGCGCTTCGATCTGCTCACGATCGGCAGCCGCCGATTTCGGGTGATCGCCTTCGACCGCGCCCGCTCGTATCTGCAGGCCGAGGTCGAGTGGCTGGAGGAACGAGACGGTGAGGGTCCAGAACACGTGCCCGACGTGGTGAGCCGGCTCTGCGTGCTCTACGTCCGGGCGGTCGCCGGACTGGGCCGGCGCTCGTTGGCCGACGACAGCCTGCCAGCTGATGTGCTGCGCCTGTCCTATCAGGTCGCCGCCCATCTGCGGCTGCCGAACGGCGAGCGTCAGCAGCTGCTCGAAGCCGCCACTGCGCACGAGCGGCTGGCCCGCTGCCAACGCCTGCTTCGCCGCGAACTGGCCCTGCTCGCCGGAACGCGCAGCTTGCCGGTCCCGCCGCGCGCTCTGCAGCTGGACGCGACGTCGAACTGACGCCTCAAACGTGCGGAGGCACGACCATCTGGGTCTGCGGATCGGTCTGCGGCGACGGCCCGGAATAGCCCAGCTGATCATCGCTCACGAAAAGCGAGGGCAGCAGATAGACGATCAAGGCCAGCGCTGCCTCGATCACGAGCAAACCCAGGGCATGCACACGCAACGGCAGCCGGGCGAGCACGGTGTTCAGTTGGCCGGACTCGCTGCCTCCGGCCACCAGGTGCCCGACCAGTGCGGTCAGACCGGCGCCCACGATCCCGCCGAGGCCGAGCGCGACCGTCGCCGCCGGGCCACGGACGCGGCGCTGCGACCAGGCGAACAAGCCGGCCAGGACGCCGACCGGTGCGGTCAGGACGAGAAAGCGCCCGTCGGAGCTGATGAAACCTTCGGTCTCGTCCGGCACGATCGAGTGCCCCGTGTACACCAAGCCCTGGGTGGGTGTCCGGCTCCAGAGATGCCACACGATGCCCAGCGCGACGCCGACGACCGCCATCGCGAGGACCAGCCAGACGCCGAAGCTCAACTCGCCCGCACTTACCCAGGCGACTCGAGAACTCGGCGACACCGGCGGGAGCGGTTCGAGTGGCGCCGACCCGAACTGCGGCTCGCGCGAAGCGATCGACTCGCGCGGATCGGCCGGCCCGGGAGTGCCCATGCCCGACAGTTTGGCAAACAAGCCTGTGGCCGCTCGGACGGCCGTCGCGCACCTGGGTTCAGGCAACGGCAGCGGCGAGATCCACTTCGCTGTCCGGCGGCGGCACGGGCCGAACGAGACGGCCGTCGGCCATGACAGCCACCGGCGCCCGCCAGAGGCCAGGCTCAGCCAGCGGATCCCCTGGCAGCACGACAGCGGCCGCTCGTTGACCCACCTCGAGTCGGCCGCTACGGCCGCGGATGCCCGGCGCCGCGGCGGCGAACTCGGTAGCTGCTCGCAGCGCTCCACGCCGGCCGAGCCCCGCGTCGGCCAGTCGGTCGAGCTCGCGCGGGTCGACTCCGGGTCGAGTCCCGGTGTTGCCCAGATCGGTCCCGTACCGCATGAGCACGCCCGCCTCCACGAACGCGGCGGCGTTCTCGGCCGCTTCCCGACCGACACCGGCAGAGAAGAACGTCTGCAACGTCGACACGACCGCGACGCCGGCCTCGGCGATCCGGGCCACCATCGATTCGGTCAGACGCTCGGTGGGCGTGTGGGCCAATTCGTCCACGCCTGCCTCGACGGCGCGCGCCACCATGTCGGAGCGCAGCGCGTGCGCCACCACGGCCAGCCCGCACGAATGCGCGGCTTCGACGACCGCGCGGGCGACAACCGGCTCGGGCACCGGCCAGTCGGCCGATCCTGGTTCCAGGGCCAGCTTGATGACATCGGCGCCGTTTGCGGCGATGCGCTGGACCACCTGACGCGCCTGCGACGCCGAGGTCACGAAGGCGGCGAAGCCGCCCGCTCCCCAAGACCGGCTCGGATAGCCACCGGGCGCGGTGATTATCGGTCCGGCCGCGGCGATCATCGGTCGGTTGCCGGTCGGGCTGCGATGGCCGGAACGCCACTTCACCGCCGACTCGCTCGGTGCGCCGAGGTCCCGCACCCCGACCAGGCCGGCCGCGAGGCAAGCGTCCGGATCACCGAATGCCAGGTGCACGTGCGCGTCGATGACACCAGGCCCGATCCACGCTTCCCTCGTTCCGATGACCGGCACGGTCTCGGGCACCTGGATGGACGCGATCGGCCCGATGCGGTCGATGACGCCGCGGCCGTCCACCAAGACCAGGCCGGGGAACGGTTCGGCATTTCCGCCGGGCCACACCGTACCGATGAGGGCGACGCCGGCTCCCAGCGGAGCGGCTTTTGGTGCCCGCCGGGCCCGGAC
>JAFAWL010000411.1 GCA_019241805.1 Actinomycetota bacterium | reverse complement strand
TATCCCGAGGTCTTGTAGCCGCTCGTTGACGACCGTGCGCGGGATACGGGTGTCAGCCACGGGTCGACTGGTAGTAAGGGCGGTCACGTCGTCCACGTTGGCGCCGTAGCTGAGGCAGCCGTAGAGCAGTTCATCGGCGCCGATACCGGCGACCGCGATTGCGACCCGCAGATCTTCGGGACAAGCCATGGCGGTGACTCTCTAGACGGGGGTGGGGCTGTCGTTCAGCGTCGTCAGGGACCAGTATTCCCCGGATCAAAGTTGCTATAGCTCGCCGGTCAGGAGCACGTCGTCGGCTACGTCCCGCAACTTGCGGTGCGCCTGTTGACTCGCGTACCGAAGGACGTCAAACGCTTGAGCGCGACATCGCGAGGCGAACCGTCAAGTGCCCGGTCTGCGACCGGGACGCTGAGATCGGCGAGCGGCGGGAATTCGCCCGGCCGAAAGGCCCCTGCTCCGCTCAACGGTCATCGCGTTCGCCTGCCCGGCCGGCTGCGACCCGACCGATCGAGAACTTGACCGGCTCGCTAGTGCGCCGTCCCGGGTTTGGTAGGCCGCCGATCGTCGTCAGCGATCGACTCGTGGAGCGGATCGTCTACGGTGTCGCGGCTGTGCCCGATTTCCTCGGCCAGCCGCTCTGTGAGGTCCTGCTCGTGAGCGACCTGCTCGTCCCGGTCTCGCCGCTCCTCGGAGCGGGCACGGTCGAACTCGGTTTCTGGCGTCTCAGCCATGCCTCGACTGTACGGCCACGGTCGCAGGCGCCGTCCCGCCCGGACGGGCGGGACGGGAACCGGCCGCGCCCCCAGCGGGGTACGTCTCGGCGTCTTGAGCTTCTTGGGCTGTTCGCCGGCCTTTGGTGTCGGTGTTGGTCATGACACGACCTCCGGGACAGGGCTGGGTGTGGCGGGGGCTGTGGCGCCCGCCAGACCGACATTCGGGTAGAGGGTTCGGACGAGCAGGAACCCGGCGGCGCCGCCGATAATCTGGAAGACGACGAACAGCGCGACCGATGCCGGTGCGATGCCGGCGAAGGTGTCGGAGAACATCCGGGCGACGGTGACGGCGGGGTTGGCGAACGAGGTTGAGCTCGTGAACCAGTAGGCGGCCAGGATGTAGCCGCCGACGGCGAACGCGACTCGCTCAGTGCGTTCCGAGCGGACGGTCCCGAAGATGACGACCAGCAGACCCAGCGTGGCGATGGCTTCGCCGAGCCAGATCCCGGAGCCGGAGCGGTGATGGTGAGAGACGTTGACGGCGTTGAGGTCGAACATCAGGTTCGCCACGAGGGTGCCGGCAAACCCGCCGGCGAACTGCGCAGCGACCAGGGCCGCGGCATCGCGTGTTCTAACCAGTCCGAGAGCGCGTTCGACGGCGGTGACGATCGGGTTGAACGCAGCCGAGACCGGCTGCAGCGCGAGAATCAGCGCGACCAGCGCACCGCCGGTGATCACGGAGTTCTCGAGTAGCTGCAGTCCGACGTCGTGCGGTGAGAGTCGGACGGCTGCGATCCCCGAGCCGATGACGGCGGCGACAAGGAACGCGGTGCCGACGAACTCGGCCACCGCGTTCCTTGTCGCCGGCGAGCTCGGTCACCGGGATGACGAGGTCGAGGTAGGGGTGGAGATGCCGACCAGGTCGGCTAGGCCTTGCAGCGCTTCGGTGCGGGCTCGGTAGTAGACCCAGACTCCGCGTTTCTCCCGGTCCAGCAGCCCGGCGTCGTGGAGCACCTTCAGGTGATGCGAGATCGTCGGTTGGGACAGGTCGAACTCCGGGTTCAGATCGCAGATGCACGCCTCCCCGCCTTCGTGGGAGGCGACCAGCGACATCAGCCGCAGCCGGACCGGGTCCGCGAGGGCCTTGAGCAGGGGCGCGATCTGCTCGGCCTGCTGTTCGGACATCGGTTCGCAGGACAGCGGTGAGCAGCACGCGACCGCGTCGACCGGCGACAACACCGTGAGAGACTTCGACATATATCGATATTGACAGAGATCGATGCCCGATGGCAACCTGGGCCGAGTCAAGGTATCGACAGAAGTCGATATCCGCCAAGTCCAAAAGGTGGAGGACCGTCACGAGCCGGATGCAGCTCGCCCTGAACGTCGACAACCTCGACGAGTCGATCGCCTTCTACAGCAAGCTGTTCAACGTCGAGCCCGCGAAGATCAAGCCGGGCTATGCCAACTTCGCTGTGGCCGAGCCGCCGTTGAAGCTGATCCTGACGGTCATGCTCGTGCTGCTGTTCGCGATGAACGCGACCGCGACGTAATGCCAGCCCGTAGTCAGGCCGGACATCGACGGCAATTGGTGCGACGTCCCATTCGGGACGTTCACCTGCCACCATCCTGATGCGGTGTGCGCATCGATGAAGATGCCGAAGCCGCCCTCAGTTGAGCCGGTTGTGAGTAGTTGCGCGACGAGACCCAGCGTACCCGACGCCGGGACGTACACCCATCCCTCAATCATCAGCCAACGTCTCGGTGAGCCTCGTCGGCTCCTGGGCTGATCGGTACTGACACCAAGAGACGTAGAAATGCCACCTCATTTGAGTGTGATAAGCAGCCACATTGACCCATAAAAGCCGCAATATGGCATATACTGTTGCGCTCGATGCAGGTTAGCGGCCAGACGGGATCCGATCGATGTGCAGCGCAAGATATGGGTTCTCATAGGCGCGGTTCGCTTTACATGAATCGAACATGTCCGCAGGGCTAACCGGGCGGACGCTGACGCGCGGCGACGGCCCGCGGTAGGGGCTCAGCCAGTTACATCAGACCCGTAACGGCGCATATGTATATATAGCGTTGTGCTTCCTCGTGAGCGTGCGGGTTTTCGCCTCTGTTACCTGGTCCCCTGACCCCTGCGCCGCGACATCAGTCCGATCGAACTCGAGCAGCTCCACAACCTGCTCGACCGGCTCCACCCGGGTGGTTCCCAGTTCGGGAACCAGTTCCCCGTACCAGCCGTGCACTAGTTCCGCGGTTCCCGTCCGATGGGTGGGAACCGCGGAACCGGCACTCAGCCCCCGCCGCGACACAGCTTGTAAGCGGCCAGGACATCCGCCCGGCGGTACCCCGGCAACCGGCGGACCGCCTCGTTCGCCGACCTGGCCGCTGGGTCCAGAGCGCGGATCTGCCCAAGGAGCTCGTCAGTGCGGTCGAGGTCCGATGCTGCCACCGGACCGGTGATCCTGTCCATGTCGATCTGTAGGTTTCCGTTGGGCATCGGCAGGTAGGTGGCGAGGTAGCCGTGCCGGCTCGGTAGCAGCCCGTGGCGATCCTTGCTCACTCCGATGTGGGTCGACCACTTTCCGGTCGGGCTGGGTGTGCTTCCGGGTGCAAGTTGGGCGCCATAGGCCAGATCCATCGAGTTGAATTTCGCTGACGCCGCTCGCGCGGTCAGCTCACCCGGCAAGCGTGCGATCGAGCCATTCGCGATGTGGTCGATGATCAGGCCGCCGACGTTACGGCAGCCGACGATGCTGCGCAGCTTGTCGTACACCACGGTCACGGCCGCGTTGTCGTTCTCGCTATGGGCGGTTTGGCTAATCAGCGACAGCGCGGAGTCCCAAACAATCAGCCGGACGCCGAGCTCGGTCACGCGCTCGTCGACGGCTTCAGGATCGCTGGCGGTACCGGTCAGCTCACAGTAGTGAAAGTGGGCCAGTTCCGCCGGCGTCGCCCCCAACGCCTGTACACGTCGACGAAGCACGCCGGCGGACATCTGACCGTCGCAATACAACACCGGGCCGCTGGCGCGTACTACGTCAAGACCTGTATGGATGGCCGCCCACGTCTTCCCGGATTCGCCCTTACCGAAGATTGACGCCAGCATCCCTCCATACACTGGAAGGGCGCGTTGTCCGCTGAGCTGAATGACCTCA
>JAFAWL010000291.1 GCA_019241805.1 Actinomycetota bacterium | reverse complement strand
GCCGGACAGAGCCCGCGGGTATTTGAGCTCGAATCCCGACAGCCCGACCAGGTCGATGGCCTCCTGCGCCCGGGCTCGCCGGGTGCTGCGGGGTACGCCGTCGAGTTCCATCAGCAATTCGACGTTGCGGCGCACGGTACGCCACGGCAGCAGCGTCGCGTCTTGGAAGACGTAACCGATGTGCTCGGCGATCACCTCGATCCGGCCGCCGGTGGGCTTGGTCAGCCCGGACGCGAGACGTAGCAAGGTGGACTTGCCGCAGCCGGACGGTCCGACCACGGAGACGAACTCGCCCGGGCCCAGCGCCAGATCGATCGGGGCGAGCGCCTGGGTGCCGTCCGGGAAGCGTTTGGTCACCTGGCTGAAGGTCACTGCTCCGTACGGCTTCTTCGTACGACTCAACGGCGCTTCGGTCATCGTCATGTCGTTCGGCCTTTCCACATCGCGGACACGGGATCAACCAACGAGCGAGGGTGTGGCGCGGGGCGTGCGGTCGAACGGGCCGATGCCGAGCGTGTCGCGCAACGTGCTGCCCTCGTACTCCGTCCGGAACCGGCCGCGCCGTCGCAGTTCTGGAATAAGCAGACCGACTACGTCGACGAGATCACGCGGCGTCGCCTGCGGGTGCGCCACCATGAATCCGCCGCGTTCGCCACTGGCTTCGAACATCGCCTCCAGCTCGTCGGCGACCTCGGTGTAGCTGCCGGCAACCGTGTGGTCATAGCCGGACGCTTGGCGCCAGGCGTACTCGAAGAAGTCGTCGCGCGACATCTCGTAGTCCGCGCCGTGTTCGTCGATGAGTGCGCCGACGATGCCCTTGGGTGAGGCATTCGACGCCATGATCCGCTCGTGCAGCTCGCCGAGCACGAACTTGGGAGGCAGGGTCGAGAAGTCCATGCCCGCGTTGGCCGACACGTGGGCGCCCACGGCCTCTATCGGCAGCAGGCCGAACAACTGGTTCTTGCGGGCGATGGCGTCCTCCGGCGTCTCGGCGACGACCAGTTGGATGTCCCAGAAGATGCCAACGTCCGACGGGTCCCGCCCGGCCAGCACGAGGGCCGCATCCAGCGCCGAGCGGTGCTTGCTCATGCTCGCCTTGTCGTGGGCGCCGGCAAAGATCACGTCGGCGAAGCGAGCCGAGGCGGCGATACCCCGAGGTGAGCCGCCGGCCTGCAGAATGACCGGGGCGCCTTGCGGTGAGGGAACCGAGTTGAGTGGGCCGGCGACGTCGAAGTACTTCCCGTGATGGTCGATCGCCCGGATCTTGCCGGGATCGGCCACGTGGCCGGTTGCGCGATCCCAGAGCATCGCGTCCTCGTCGACGCTGCGCCAGAGGGCCTGGCACACGTCCATGAACTCTTCCATGCGTACGTAGCGCTCGTCGTGGTCCATGAGCTGGCCGAAGCCGTAGTTGGCGGCATCGGCGGGGCGCGAGGACGTCACCACGTTGAACGCCATCCGCCCGCCGGTGACGTGGTCCAGCGAGTTGAGCAGCCGGGCGACATAGAACGGGTGCATGTAGGTCGAGGAATACGTCAGGCCGAAGCCGATGTTGGTCGTGACTTGTGAAAGCGCCGCGATGAACGGGCTCATGTCCTGGCGCGGCCAGCCGGCGCCCCACCGGATCGCAGCGTCGCGGGAGTTCTCCCACGCACTCGGGATACCGGTGCCGTCCCCGAAGAAGATCATGTCCATGCGGCCGCGCTCGGCGATGGAGGCGATCTCGCGATACATACTCAGGTCCGGGAACTGACGACCGACCCAGGAGCCGGGCAGTCGCCAGCGACCTTCCATGTGCGAGAAGGACAGGTCCAGGGCGAGACCCATGTGCTTGGTCATGAGTTGGCTCCCGCGGTCAGCGCGTAGTCGGCCCGCTTGACGTGCTGCAGAAGCGGCATGACCTCCTGGCCGAAGCGATCGAGCCCCTCGACGAAGTCGTCGAAGGTGAGCATGATTCCGTCGGTGCCCTTGACGACGGCCATCTCGTCGAGTTTCCGGGCGACGGTCTCGGCCGAACCAGCCATGGGCGTCCCGCCGCCGTAGAAGGGCGAGACCCGCTCGGCCGTCCGACGCCGTTCGACGATCGCCGCCGACGACCCGTCCTTGGCGGTATCCAGCGCGTACTGCCCGGTCACGAAGTCGATTGCCTCGATGTCGGCGCCTTGGGTGTAGAGCTCGACCTTGCGCATGGCGTCGGCGTCGGTGTCGCCCAGGACGATCATCGCGTTCGCGAAGGCGCCGACCTTACGCTGGGTCGTGGCAGCGGCGTTCAGCAAAGCCGAGTTGGACTTCTGCACCTCCTCCTGGTTGGAGCCGGCGCCGAAGTGGAAGTCGGCGTAGTCGCTGATGAACTTCTTGCCCCGCGGCGACTGCCCGGCGCTCACGATCTTCACGCCGTGCTGGGGGGTCGGCAGGCATTCGCAGTCGTCGAAATCGAAGTATTGGCCGTGGAAGGTGCAGCGGCCGGTCGCCCACAGCTGCCGCATCACCTCCATGAATTCGCTGGCGTAGTCGTAGCGGTAGCTGTAGAAGTCTTCGCCGCGCCACAGACCCATCTGTTCGTATTCGCTGCGGTTCCACCCCGCGACGATGTTAATTCCGAACCGGCCGTTGGAGATGTCATCGATGGACGCAGCCATCCGGGCCACGATGGCCGGATTCATGGTGATCGGTGACACCGACGCGTAGAGCCGGATGTTGTTGGTGACCGCGGCCAGGCCGGTCATCAACGCCATCGAGTCCATGCAGTAGTCCCAGTGCATGGTCTTGCCGCCGTAGCCACGGAACTTGACCATCGACAGGGCGAATCCGAAGCCGAGCTCCTCCGCCTTCTGGGTGATCGTGCGGTTGAGCTCGAATGTCGGCAGATATTGCGGCGAGGTTTCCGACAGGATCCAGCCGTTGTTGCCGATCGGGAGAAAGACACCGAGTTCGGTCATGAGTGCTCCTTGGCCTGCTTCGTGGTCCGGCGAGGTGCCTTATTCGACCGGTCGGAGATTTCTCGTCAGTTGCTCGTTGGTAAGCGCACTGCTTCGCCACCTGACGCGGGTTCGTCTGCAGCGTCGAGCACCGCTGGCATCTGCGCCGCGTCGGTCGCAACCTCGTCAGTTCGCCACCTGGAGGCGTCGTAACGCCAGAACCCGCGGGCGGCCAGGGCCAGAATGACGACAGCTAGTGCGCAGGCGAGACCTCCGCCCACCCATGAGACCGTCGCGCCGGCCGCGGAAGCGGTGACTCCGGCCCGCACATCACCCAGCCGCGGACCTCCGGCGACCACGACGATGAAGACGCCCTGCATCCGTCCGCGCATCCGATCCGGCG
>JAFAWL010000259.1 GCA_019241805.1 Actinomycetota bacterium | reverse complement strand
GCGCTCGATCGACGTGTGCGACGCGCCTGAGTGACCGCTCACCTGCTCGTCCGGTAACGCAGCCCGGTGCAGGTGCACGCCCGCCCGGTTGCGGGCGGCGGTACCGCGTTGAACAGTGACGCACGAGCGAGACAGATCCGTGATTGTGGGCAGGCCATGCACAATCGCCGCCGTACCGTGGCTCAGCACCAGGTCAGTGGCGCAGGACGCCTGCGCGGCCCTGGCTGCACGCACATTCGCCGCGGCCGAGGCCACGAACAGATCACCGTCGTCGGATCGCGGATGGTAGGCGCCCCGACGTACGGATTCCCATCGACCCGCTGTGATCGCGTGCCGGATCGCCGAATCGGTCCAGCCGGACCGTAACGCGTCGGAGCGAAGAAAGAATTCGGGGTCACGGTGCCGAGGTTGCGATCGGGTCATCGGTGCAGCATCACCGGATGTGGCCGGGGTTCGAGCTCGGCGATCCACATAACGCCAACTCGTCCACAGATCTACTCGAAACCTCGCCGCGGCCGCACGGCCAGACGCCCCGGCGGCGACCTTGCGTGCGTTGTGTGCGTCGCGACGCCCGTCAGGCGGGTCGCCAGGCCACAGAACGCACGCAAAGTAGACGCCGATCGACGGCACATGTCGGGCTCGGGAAGTCGGATCGACCGGCCGCAAGCCAACGTCGGGACCAGGGCTGACGACTAGGCTCGATCAGGTGAACCAGCCGCTGGTCGAGCCGATGCGGGCCTTCGGCACCACGATCTTCGCCGAAATGTCCGCCTTGGCGCTGACGACGGCCAGCATCAACCTGGGGCAGGGTTTCCCGGACAGCGACGGGCCGCCCGAGATCCTGGATGCGGCGGTCGAGGCGATCCGCAGCGGCTTCAACCAGTACCCGCCCGGATCGGGACAACCGACGTTGCGTCACGCGATCGCCGGTCACCAGAACCGCTTCTACGGCGTGCAATACGACGCCGACACCGAAGTGCTCGTGACGGCGGGGGCGACCGAGGCGATCGCGTCGGCCCTGCTGGCGCTCACCGGTCCCGGCGACGAGGTCGTGATGTTCGAGCCGTATTACGACTCGTACGCGGCCTGCGTTGCCCTTTCGGGTGCCCAGCGCAAGGTCGTCACACTGCGACCGACCGAGGCGGGCTGGCGCTACGACCCGGAGCAGTTGGAACGAGCCTTCACCGGGCGCACCCGGGTGGTGCTGCTGAACACGCCGCACAACCCGACCGGCAAGGTGTTCGACCGATCCGAACTCGAACAGATCGCGCAGCTGGCTCGTCGCCACGACGCCGTCGTGGTCACCGACGAGGTGTACGAGCACCTGGTGTTCGACGGCATGCATGTCCCGATGAGCACGCTGCCCGGGATGCGCGATCGAACGATCACCATCTCCAGTGCCGGCAAGACGTTCAGTGTCACCGGTTGGAAGATCGGTTGGGTGTGTGCCGCGGCGCCCTATCTGAACGCGGTGCGCACGGTCAAACAGTTCCTCACCTACGTCAACGGCGGACCCTTCCAGCCGGCCGTCGCCTTCGGTTTGGGCCTGCCGGACGAGGTGTATGCCGAAGTGCGTGAGGGCTTACGCGCGCAGCGCGATCTGCTCTGCGGCGGCCTGCAGCGGCTGGGCTTCGATGTGATCACGCCTCAGGCGACCTATTTCGCCACCGTTCGGCTGGACGCCGGTGGTCTGGAGTTCTGTCAAAAGCTGCCGCGCGAACGACGCGTCGTCGCCATTCCGTCGAGTGTCTTCTACGACTCGCACGAGGGCGACCGACTCGTGCGCTTCGCGTTCTGCAAGCGCCCGGACGTGCTTGTCGAAGCGTTGGGTCGCCTGGAAGGAGTTGGTCGGTGAGGGTCGCGGCGATCCAGCACGACATCCACTGGCAGGACGCGGCGCGTACCCGCGAGCACGTGACGCCGTTGATCGCCCAGGCGGTCGCCGCCGGGACGCGGCTGGCGGTCCTCACCGAGATGTTCGCGACGGGGTTCTCGATGGATCCGACGCGGGTCGCCGAGCCGGAAGGCGGTCCCACCGAGAGTTTCCTGCTCGAGCGGGCCCGGGCCCACGACATGTGGCTGATCGCATCGGTGGCCCAGTGGGGCGCCGACGGTCGGGCGCGCAACAACGCAATCGTGGCCGGTCCGGGTGGTCAGGTGCACCGCTACGCGAAGATCCACCCGTTCAGCTTCGCCGGCGAGCACGAGCACTACGCGGCCGGCACCGAGCACCTGACAGTCGTGATCGACGGGATGCGAGTAAGTGTGTTGGTCTGCTACGACCTGCGCTTCGCCGATGAGTTCTGGGCATTGGCGCGCCAGACCGATCTTTACGTAGTTCCGGCGAGCTGGCCCGCGGCTCGGCGCGAACATTGGCGAACGCTGTTGCGGGCGCGGGCGATCGAAAACCAGGCCTACGTCGTCGGCGCCAATCGCGTCGGCCGGGTCGTCGAGGCCGGACAGGAGATCGATCACGTGGGCGACAGCGCGATCATCGACCCGCTCGGTCGGGTGATCGCCGAGGCGTCCCTGGCGCAGGCAGTTCTCGTCGCCGACGTAGAGGCCACCGAGGTGCGCGACGTCCGGGCACGCTATCCGTTCCTGGCCGATCGCCGCTGATCCGCCGATCGTCGGTGACGCGCTGAGTCCGTCGATCCGCCGATCGCGGTCCATCCACAGGTTAGGAGCGTGGGCGTGTGTCGTGTCTTGCCGAGACACCGCCAAATGTAGCTAAAAGTGTACGGATCATGTCACACAGTAATCATTAGGCGCGCGGAGTACAACGCCCTCGGCCACGGAACGGTCACAATCCGGCCACGAGCGCCGCGATGCTGGCGTCGGAGCGCAATCAAGGAATAACGTCCGTCCTTAGCCACAAGCTGTGCACAAGTTCAGCGCCACCATTGCTGGGCCGTTCGACGTCCTGTAAGGAGGGTCGTGCATCGATGACGCTGCCGACAGAACTCACCGTAGTCAGTGAAGCGGAATCGGCCGTCGATACCTCCGCTGTTCCTGGCAAGGCGATCGAGGGGCGTTCGCTCGGCCGTATCGCTTGGACGCGGCTCAAGCGCGACAAGGTCGCGATGGTCGGCGCGTGCATCATCGTTGTCATCGTTCTGGTGGCGATCTTCGGCCCGTTGATCAACGATGCGATCGGCAATCAGCCGGACAAGTTCAACTCCGACCTGATCAGTGACGACACCACCCTGCCGTTGGGCGGCTTCGGCGGCTCCACCGGCTCGCACCTGCTCGGCGTCGAGCCCGTCAACGGTCGCGACATCCTCGCCCGTCTCATTGCGGGGACGCGGATCTCGCTGATGATTTCCCTGTTGTCGATGGTTCTCTCGCTGGTCTTCGGCCTCGCCGTCGGCATCAGCGCCGGCTTCTACCGTGGCGCCGTCGACACCATCCTTGCCCGCGTGATGGACCTGTTGCTGGCCTTCCCCACCTTGCTGTTCTCCATCGCGCTGCTCTCGATCTTCAACTCCTCGCCCAGCTTTCTCGGGATGAAGGGTCAGACGCTCAACTTCGTCGTACTGATCTTCGTGATCGGCTTCTTCGGCTTTCCGTATCTCGGTCGCATCGTGCGCGGCCAGGTGCTGTCCATCCGTGAGAAGGAGTACATCGACGCCGCGCGCAGTCTCGGCGCGTCCGACTGGCGGCTGATCACGCGCGAGGTGCTGCCCAATCTGGTCGGTCCGGTGTTGGTGTGGATGACGCTGACGATCCCGAGCTACATCCTGACCGAGTCGGGCCTGTCGTTCCTCGGCGTCGGCGTGCAGCCGCCCACCTCCTCGTGGGGACAGATGCTCTCCAGCGCCGGCGAGTTCTTCTCGGTCGATCCGACTTACCTTTTCTGGCCCGGACTGACGTTGTTCATCACCGTCATGGCGTTCAACTTGTTCGGCGACGGTTTACGCGACGCCCTGGACCCGAAGTCGGGGCGGTGACCCGGCCGAGCGAAATAGACGTACCCACGTGCACACCAGGCATGGGGGGTGCTGCCGGTCCCATAGGCCCGGCCCGTGACGGCCCGCCAGGCCGGCAACTGCCTGACGGAACGGCACGAAAACCGGCTGGAACCCCGGCCGACATCACTCTAAGTCCCACACAGAAGGGTTGGACGGAAGCAGATGAAACAATTCGGGAAGGCTGTGGGCGTAGCCGCGGTAATTACCGCCGCGGTCACGGTCATCGCCGCCTGCGGGAGCGGGAAGGGCAGCGGTACCAAGTCCTCCTCGGCCGCCACGAATGCGAGCGGGAGCAACTCCGGTGTGTCCGCGGCGTACAACGCGGCCACGGTCGGGTTCGTGAATCAGTCCACCAAGACCGGTGGCACGTTGAACCTGCTGGCGACCGGTGACTGTGACTCCT
>JAFAWL010000012.1 GCA_019241805.1 Actinomycetota bacterium | reverse complement strand
CCCAACCCGAGCACGGTCGCCACCAGCAACAACGGCGAATAGCGCAGCTGGGTGTAGGCGCTGCGCGACACCATGCGCCAGAGGTCGAGAAGGCGCGGGTACGGTCGCACGCTGTGAATCTCGTCGCTCAATCCGAGCCAGATTCGGCCCTGCGATGTCAACAGCCGAGCGAGCGCGACATCGTCGATCACGGCGTTACTGATCCGAGCGAGCCCACCGGCGCCGACCAGGGCCTCCCGTCGCACGAGCACGCAACCGCCGGCAGCGGCGGCGGTACGCCCGCACCCATTGACCCGAGCAAACGGAAAAAGCTGCGCAAAGAAATAAACGAACGCCGGCACGATCATGCGCTCCCAGAATGCTTCGCACCGCAGTCGAGCCATCTGCGAGGTCAGCACCAGATCATTCGCATCGGCCGAAGCAATCAACGCGGTCAACGCGTGCGGTGGAAATGCGATATCCGCATCCGTGAATAGGACGTAGTCGCATGCCCCCGCAGCCGCGACCCCGAGGTCCATCGCGGCGACCTTGCCGCTCCACCCGGGCGCGGGGCCGCGACCGACAAGCACCTCCGCGCCCAGGGACTTTGCGAGTGTGGCGGTGCCGTCGCTGCTGTCGTCGTCTATGACGATGACGCGGAAGGGACCGTCGTAGTCCTGCACGGTGAGTGTCGGCAACGTCAGCGGCAACATCGCGGCTTCGTCGCGCGCAGGCACGACCGCGACGACGCTCCGCCGGTTCTCGGCCACCGCCGCGGTCGTTTCGGGCAGGCGAATAGCGGTGGTCCAGAAGCGGCCGTGCAGCAGCGCCAAGTACAACCAGATCGCGCCGCTCAGTCCGGCCACGACCGTGAAGACCATGCCCCGATTCTGCCGATCGACGACCCGGATATCGGCGCAACCCTTGACATGTGACCGATTGGTCACCTTAACTGGGGCTCGTGGACGAGGTGTTCCGGGCGCTGGCCGACCCGACTCGCCGCAGGCTGCTCGACGAGTTGTTCCGGCGCGACGGTCAGACCTTGAGCGAGCTCGAGGACCGATTCGCGATGACACGCTTCGGCGTGATGAAGCACCTCAAGCTCTTGGAAGCGGCGGGTCTGGTCGTCACGACCAAGCGCGGTCGCGAGAAGTTGCACTACCTCAACCCGGTGCCCATCCGTCTGGTGCACGACCGCTGGGTGAGTAAGTACGCCGAACCCTGGGCTGCGGGGCTCAGTCAACTCAAACAGGAATTGGAGCGGGAAATGGAGAAGGTATTCGAAATTTACATCCGCACGACTCCGGAACGATTGTGGGAGGCGATTATCGATCCGGCCACACGGGCGAAGTACAACTTCGGCGTCAGCTGCCGTTCCGATTGGACGCCCGGCGCATCGATCGAGATGCGAGCCGTCAAAAGCGATCAGGTCCTCGGCGACGGTGAGGTCGTCGAGGTGGACGCGCCCCGGCGACTCGTGCACACCATGCGCGCGCTCTGGGGTGAGGATGTGGCCGCCGAAGGATTCAGCCGTGTCACTTGGGACATCGAGCCTGTCGGTGACAGCTGCCGGTTACTCGTCACCCACGATCAACTGCGCGAGAACGCCAACGATCAGCTTTACGGCGGCTGGCCGATGATCCTGTCCGGGCTGAAGACGTGGCTGGAAACCGGTGAACTACTGACGACTCCCGGCTCGTTGATGTACGCCTAGGCACAGGCTCGCGGCAACAGCGACGCTCTGCGAGGATCGGTAAGCCCGATGGAAGATGGCGCGGCGGACCGGTACACGAAGGGCGGCCAGTAGTGGCGATCATCCACAACACGACGCTGCAGCCCTCGAAGCTCGAACTGCTCAGCGCGTGGCTGCCGGGCCGTCCGTGGTTCGTCGGCGACACGCCATCGTTGCAGCGCGCGGGCGGATTTCGCCTCGATGACCCGTCCGGCGAGGTGGGGATCGAATTCATCATCACCAGAGATCAGGCCACCGGCCGGGCGTACCTGGTTCCGATGACCTACCGGGCCGTCGCAGACGATGAACTCGCCGACGCTCTGATCGGAACGATGGAACACGGTGTGCTCGGCACTCGCTACACCTACGACGGGGCTCGCGATCCCGTCGCTGTCGCGCAGTTGATCGCCCTGATCAACGGCGAGGCCGTCGCCCAGGCGCAGACGCAGAGCGACACCGTCGATCCGTCAATCCGGCGTACTGCCGGCGGTCGCGAGTTGGCCGCCGCTCCCGACGCGCCGATATCGGTCGTCGAGGGCGCGGATCGTACGGATATCAACGTCGGCGCGTCGACAGTTCGGCTGCATCGCCACCTGGACGACGCTGATCCCGCCACCGACGAGCCCGGCTCGATCACCGGGCCGTGGCGAACCGTGTCCGGTAAATCGACGCGCGGTCGGCTGGTCAGCCTGCACTGAGCAATCCGCACTTACGCCAGTTCGGCCCGGCGGGCGCTACGTCGACGAATCAGGCGTCGCCGGCAACGGTCGGCAGGTCGTGACCAGTCGCTGATTCTTGCTCGGCCCGGCAACGTCCCAGAGCACCCGCAGCCGCGTCCGCCGGCGGTCGATGGTGATCAGACCACGGTAGACGTCGGCGCGACAGGGGTGCGTCACGACCATGCCCGGTAGCCAGGGGTGGAATTCGCGGCCGTCGGCGAAGCGGACCATCCACCCCGACGGGTCTCGGGTGATCACGAGTTCGCGCGTGACCGGGTAGTCGCCGGCAAGCCAGCGCAGTGTGCCCGTCTCCACCCAGCGCACCTCGTCCCCTACGGCCGAGAGTTCCAACGTGCCCTCAACGCGACCGGTTACGCCCGCATGCCGATCCACGACCCGGCGTCGAAGCGACCATCGCCCGAGCAGATCGGTCGGCTGGGTGGTCGAGCAGGTCATGTCCGCGATCGTGCCACGACGGCGTGGCGCCGCGCGTTCACCGAGAGCCGCGCGCCGCGCGCTGCCAAGCGTTCACCGGGCGACGAGCAGGACGACGAGCAGGACGGCGAGCAGGACGACGAGCAGGGCTGGCCGTTGAGCTCAGCGCGAGGCCTCGCTGAGCAGCCGGCGCAGCACCTGGGCACGGTGGAGAGTTCGGGCTGCTATGGCCAGCAGCAGCAACGCACCGCCGGCGAACAACCAGCCCGGTCGCGCCGCCGCGACGGCTCCCAGCGTCACTGCGGCCGCCAGCTCCAGCGCGGCCATCAGGCCGAGCAGCCGCGGCAGCACAATCGCGACCGCATTCGTTCGCACGTAACCGACGCTACGCCCGCGCGCCGTTTCGCCGGCGGATCCGAATGGCGCCGAAGGCCGGCCGGTCCTAGCCGGTCGCGGCGGCGAGCGAAGATCGACCGGTGAAGGCGGACCGGTAGGCCTGCGGACTCGTACGCAGGTGCCGCTGGAAATGCTTGCGCAGGTTCGATCCGTTGACGAAGCCGCTGTCCTCGGCCACGCGGTCGATCGAGCGATCGGTGGTCTCCAGCAGTCGACGAGCAAGCAACAGGCGTTGCCGCAGCAACCATTGATAGGGCGTCACGCCGGTGGTCGCCGCGAAATGACGCGCGAACGAGCGGCGACTCATGGCCGCGCGATCGGCCAGCGTCTCGATCGTGATCTGTTCGCCGAGATTCGCCTGCAACCACTGCAAGGTACTGGCGAAGGGATCGGTTTGTCGCAGCTCGGGCATCGGATTCTCGATGTACTGCGCCTGGCCGCCGTCGCGGTGGGGCGGCACGACGAGCTGACGCGCGAGCCGGTTGGCGATCTCGGCGCCGAAGTCGCTGCGCACGAGATGCAAGCAGAGGTCGAGTGCCGCAGCGCTTCCGGCGGAGGTGAGCAGGTCACCGTCGTCCACGTAGAGAACGCCCGGGTCGACGGTGACCGTCGGATATCGCGCGCTGAACGCGGCACATTCGGCCCAGTGCGTTGTTGCCCGCCGACCCTCCAGGAGTCCGGTGGCTGCCAGCACGAAGGCGCCGGTGCACAGCGACACGATGCGCGCGCCTCGGTCGTGCGCACGCCGGATCGCGGCCAACGTGTGGGACGAGATGTCGTCGACCCGATCGGTCGGCGGAAGCACGACGGTATGGGCCGACCGTAGCCGATCGAGACCGTGCGGCACGCTGAGCGTCAAGCCGTTGTCCACCCGCACGCTGGGCTCGGCGCCGCACACGAGATGGCGATACCACGGCGAGCCGAGTTCTCTCGGGTCGGCATAGCCGAACACGTCGCAAGCGACCGCGAATTCCAGCAGCGACAGGCCGTCGTAGACCACGGTCGCGACCGTCCCGGGCCGCGTGTCGACCGAGCCCGCACCTACCGATGCGGAACCGAGCGGGCCCGATCTGATCTTGGCCGTTTTAGCGCGCATATCGACAATGATGCCACGGCGTTCGCACGCCGAAGAGTCTCACGATGGAGGCATGATCACGACAGTCGCCCGGTCGGACGGCCGATCCGGCCACCAGAGACATGAGCGCGTCATTCTTGTCCGCGGTCGCGACGGCGTGCTGACCGAGCGACGGCGACACCGGTACGACGAGCTGTTGGCCCGGCTGCACGGGTTCGCGCTCGACGAACAACTGGCCGCCGGGGCCCCACCCGAAGCCTCGATGCGGCTGGCCACACGCGCCGCCCAACTGGTGTCGATGCGCACGCGGCGAAAGCTGGCGCGCGACTGGGAACGCCTGCTCGGCCAGGCGGACCGGCCCCGCAGTGCCGCCGACCCCCGGATCCCGCTCGTGCGCCGTGAGATCGACGGCGCGCGCGTCGAGATCGACTCACTCGTCGCCGCGCTGCGGGCGGTCGCCCCGGTGACGGCGCGCGGTGTCGCGATCTCCCAGCTGCTCCTGCAAAGCGGTGGCAGTCCGGTCTACTCACCGCGCGGATCACGGGTTTCACTCGCCGCAGCGATCGCGGAGGCGCTGAGGCTGCTCGACCCGCTCTCGGTCGGCCCGCTCGCCGACCCGCCGGTGACCCCACACGATCTCGCGCCCTCGTGGCTGATGACGAACAAAGCGCGGCCGCCCGGCGCCTGGCCCTGGTAGGGCTCGTCACGCCGTGGGGCCACTGCTCCGAAAACTCCGGGTACAGTGCGGGCAGCGGCGCGAAAGGCGGTGTCGATGAACCGAGCTCCGCGCTACACCGTGCGTGGCTTCATCCAGGGCACCAACCCGGACCCGACTGAGGAAGAAGTCTCGGCCACCCGCACGTGTTTCCGGATCAGCCTGCTGATCGCCCTGATCCTGGCGGTGACGTTCTTCTTGTACAACTCGAGTCAGGACGAGATGCGGCTGCGGGTGTACGGCGCGTTGGGCGTGTTCGTCATGACCACGTTGGTCGTGCTCGCCTTGCTGGAAACCGTTCTTAGTGCTGGCCGACGCGTGCACGCCTGGCGGGCCCACCGCGAAGCATTACGCCGGTTGCGCGAGGACTGAGCGTTCGGCGGGCAGGTGGACGGGTAACTGCCTACGCTGGTGCGAGTGATGCCGACCGGGACGATGCCGCCGCACTGGACTCAACGACCGGGGCGCCCGGCCGCGCCTCCCGCCTGGTACCCCGATCCGACCGGTGCCGCGCAGCTGCGCTATTTCGACGGCTGGCGATGGACCGCACACGTCGCGGCCTATCCGCCGACGGCCGCGTCCGGACCTCCTGCGCTCGAGCGATCCGTCGCGCGGATGCGCGAGATCGATGCTCGCCCGTTCGGATGGCGACCGGTTGCCGTGCCGATCCTCGCCTTCGTCCTGGTCATCGCCGCATCATTCGTACTCGACGATGTGATCGATCCCCGCAGCTACGCCGCCCGCGTGGCCTACGTGATCATCGCGAATGCCGCCGCCGAGGGGGTGCTGGTGGCCGCCGTCTGGTACGCCGGGCGGGAAGTCGCGGCCCGCTACGGCGGCTGGGGAGTCGCATTCGGCTGGCGTCGGCCGCGCTGGATGGATCTGGTCTGGGCGCTGTGCGGCTTCGGTGCCGCCTTCGTGCTGCGCATCATCGTCGGCGTGATCGCCGCGCTGCTGAGCCATGGTCACGCCGTGAAGGAAGCCCAGAACCTCACCTTGACCTCGGTCACCGCCCTCGCGGTGGTGATCCTGGCTGTGCTGACCGTCATCTGCGCGCCCTTGATCGAGGAGCTGGTCTTTCGCGGACTGCTGTTGCGAACGTTCATGCGCCGCTGGGGTTTCTGGCCGGCCGCGGTGCTCTCGACAGCTATCTTCGCGGTGTTCCACACCTACGAGGTCAACACGCTCGCGGGCGCGGTGACCCTTGCTTTCGGCGTGGCCACCCTAGGAATCACGAATTGCTTCATCAACCGCTACACCGATCGCCTGGCCCCCGGAATCGGCGCGCACGCCCTGAGCAACGGATTGGCCCTGCTCTTTCTGGTGCTGACGGTCTGATCGATCGCCGCCGGCATCTGGCAGGGTCGCTCTATGGATCAGCACGTGAACTTCGTGACCCTGGCGACCGCCGATCTCGACGCCGCCCGCCGGTTCTATTGCGACGGCCTGGGCTGGACGCCGTTGATGGACGTCCCCGACGAGATCCTGTTCTTCCAGATCGCACCCGGCCTACTGCTCGGACTCTTCGATGCGGACAAGTTCAACCAGGACCTCGCCACCGGCGAAGACCGTTCGAAAGTTTCCGGCGTCACGCTCGCGCACAACGTCGACAGTCCCGAGGCGGTGCGCGATATCGTCTCCGCGATGGCCGATGCCGGTGCGCGGGTGCTCAAACATCCTCAACCGGGTGCGTTCGGCGGCATCTTCCACGCGCACGTCGAGGATCCGAACGGGGTGATCTGGGAGATCGCCCACAACCCGGGCTTGGCGATCGCCGCCGACGGCACGGTCTCGCTGTCCTGAGCGGGCGCCGCGGTCCTGGCTAACCTCTTGTCGGCCGCAGACCGGTCCTGTCGTCGAGATACTGCAGTAGATCGTGCGCGGCCAGTTCGACATCCTTGTGTCGCCATTCCGACGCGCGGTAGACGCACGCGATCAAGCCGGAGCGGTGTAATCGGCGAAGGTCGCCGTAGATGAACCCATAGCGGGCCTTGGTCTCATCGGCGGCACCATCGGTCAGGCCGAGATGCCAGCCGGCGTACGCGGCCCAGTCGTGCTTGTCGAGAAACGCATTCTGTTCGGCGGCACCCGGTTGCACCTGGCCCCAGTCGCTTTCCAGCACGTATTGGCGATGATCGATCAGTGACCGGGCGTGGGCGACCGCGTCGGGATTGACGGTGTATTTCGCCACGCCTCTACTGTGCCAGGCTCGCTCTCAACGCAAACACATTCCGGCCAGGGTGATTACGGTGCCCACTTCGATGACAGCGCCGAAGACGTCACCGCTCACACCTCCGAAGCGACGCGTGGTGTGCACACGCAATGCGAACGCCACCGCCAACCCGAGCGCCTGCGCCAGGCACCACCATGGGGCCCAACCGCGGGCCAAACTGATCAGCAATCCGAGCGCCAGCACGCCGGCTGCGTACGCCAGGGCGACGATCGGTGCCACCCGGCCGGCGACGAGCGCACCGAATCCCTCCGGTCGGGCGCTGGGCACGCCCCGCACCGCGGCCTGCACGGCGGCGACCCGCCCGGTAGCCGCCGCGAGACCCAAACCGAGCACCGGCGTCCAGGAGTCGCCACGAAGTTCGCTGACCGCAGCGGCCTCGGCGAGGACGACGAGCACGATCGTGATCACACCGAACGGCCCGATGTCGGACTGCCGCATGATCGTCAACGCTCGGTCGGTCGACGCCCGGCTGCCCAACCCGTCGGCCGTGTCGGCCAGCCCGTCTAAGTGCAAGCCGCGAGTGCCCAGTGCCAGCAGTGTGATCGCCCCGATGGCGGCGAGGAATTCCGCGTGTGGTGCCCACTGGCGAACCGCGGCCAGGGGTAGTGCCGCGAGCGCGCCGAGCAGTCCGCCCAGGACCGGCAGCCAGAGCAGCGCGGCGCCGGCGCGAGCCGCCGGGTCCGGATACTGGCGACGGATCGGCGCGACGGTGAACAGCGAAAGCGCCAGCCGCAACGACGCGATCACCGCAGCCGACGCGGGATGCCGGCCGTGACCAGCCAGACCTCGTCGGCGCCGGCGGCCAAGCGCTGGTTCAGTTCACCCAGCGCATCCCGGAACGCTCGGCCGCTCGCGGTCGCGGGTACGACGCCGCTGCCGACCTCGTCGCTGACGGCCACGACCGTCGCGGCGGTGTCAGCCCACTGGCCGACGAAGGCATCCAACCGGCCCGTGAGCGCCGCACCGGCGGCTCCATCAGCCGACCAGAAACCGCACTCGTCCATAACCCGGCCTAGCCACGTGGTGACGCTGTCGATGATCACCGGCCCGTCCTCGGCGCGCAGAGTGGCCACCAGATCGGTCGTCTCCACCGTCGTCCAGGACGCCGGACGACGCCCCTCGTGCCGCGCGATCCGGGCCAACCACTCGGCATCGTCGGCCCGACGCTCGGCCGTCGCGATGTAGCGCACGTCCGACCGATCGCCGACCAGTGACTGCGCGAAGTCGGACTTGCCCGAGCGGCTACCGCCGAGCACCAGCGTGCGCCGCGCCGTTGCCGGTCGGCCGCCGGCCTCGACCACGACGACCGCCGGATTCCTCAGACCGGCGCTAGCGACGTCGGCGACGACGGCGCCCAGCGTCGAATCGATCACCCGTTGCCCCGGCCCACTGGCTTCCGCGATCACGCTCGTCGGCGTCTGCGGCGCGAGGCCGTCCTGCTGTAGGCGGCCGACGATGGCGGCCAGGCGGCGCATACCCATCAGGACGACGATCGTCGTCCCGGCGCGGGCCAGGGCCCTCCAGTCGACCCGATTGGCCGGATCGTTCGGATCGAGGTGCCCGGAAACGACGGTGAACCCGGCGGCTCCGTCGACCGCGGTGAGCGAGAGTCCGGCCAGCGCGGGCGCGGCCGTCGCGCTCGACAAGCCGGGTACCACCTCGACGGTGATCCCGGCGGCGGTGCAGGCGGCGACCTCCTGCCCCCCGTGGGCGAAGACGAACGGATCGCCGCCCTTAAGCCGCGCCACCGTATGGCCCGCGCGAGCCCGCGCGATCAGTAGGGCCACGATCTGCTCGTGGTCGAGCTCGCGCCGATCCGGAGTCCGCGAGCAGTCGATCACCTCGACCCCGGGCCGGAGCCGTTTCAACAGTTCGCGCGGCGCCAGTCGATCAACGACGACCACGTCCGCCGCAAGCAGTCGGTCGAGGCCGCGCACGGTGATCAGGTCCGGAGCGCCGGGGCCGCCGCCGATCACGACGACGCGACCGGTCATCAGCTGGGATCGGTGACCTGGTCGGTGACCTGGTCGGCGCCCTTGTCGACAACGCCGGCCGAGTCGAACGTCGCGACCTCGCGCAGGATGCGAGCGGCGCTCTGCACGAGCGGAAGGGCCAGGCCAGCGCCCGAGCCCTCGCCCAGACGCAGGTCGAGATCGACCAGGGGAGCGAGCCCGAGTGCGGACAGGGCGACCGTCGCGCCGGGTTCGGCCGAGCGGTGACCGGCGATCATCGCGGCGGTGCTGTCGGGGGCCAGGGCGCGAGCGACCAGCGCGGCTGCCCCGGCGATCACGCCGTCGAGCACGACGGGCAGCCGGCGCGACGCCGCGCCCAAGATGAAGCCGGCCAACGCCGCATGCTCCAGACCGCCGACGGTGGCCAGCACGCCGATCGGATCGGTCGGATCCGGCCGGTGCCGCTCGAGGGCCGTGCGCACTACGTCGACCTTGCGGTGCAACGTCTCGTCGTCGATGCCGGTGCCCCGGCCGGTGACTGCCTCGGCCGGCGATCCG
>JAFAWL010000464.1 GCA_019241805.1 Actinomycetota bacterium | reverse complement strand
TAGCCGACGTTCGGGCCGGTCGTGCCCTGACTCGACACGGAGACCAGCACGATGCCGGGACGGATCTTGGCCAGATCCTCGAAGCCGAGGCCCAGGCGCGCCATGACCCCCTGGCGGAAGTTTTCGACGACGACGTCTGATTTCGCTACGAGCTTGCGCGCGACTTCCAGGCCGTCGGGATTCTTGAGGTCGACGCCGAAGCCGCGCTTGTTGCGATTGACCGTCCGGAACGGCGGGCTGTGCAAATCGTTGCCCGCCTCGGTTGGCGTCGTCCAGCCACGGAACAGGTCAGGGCGGTCAGCCGCTTCGATCTTTACAACATCGGCGCCGAAGTCGGCGAGAACCTGGGTGCACGCTGCGCCGGCGGTGACGATCGACAGGTCGAATACCCGTAGGTCGCTCAGGGGCAGGTCCATGACGTCATCCTCCGACGGTGTTGAGCGCTTCGTCCGCCGCGGGTGCGGCCGGCTGGCTCGCGGCGACGCGCCAGGGCGCGCCGGGCAGCCGACCTTGGCCGAGGCCGGGGACGTCGATTGTCTCGAAGAAGTCTCGCGCGGTGTACTGCTCGGACTCCAGCAGGTCGCTCATCGTGGCCGTGTAGCCGGTCGTCATCTTGCCGGCCTGAGTACGGTGATAGAGCTCGCGCTTGGGCAGCCGGCCGGCGGAGTCGTTCAGAATCTCCAGCAGAGCGGGCCGGTTCTCATCGCGGCCTTTCTGCGTCTCGAAACGTGGATCCCGTAGGCGATCGTCGTCCATGATGGTAAGGACGCGCTCCCAGTCGTCGGGGCGGTAGAAGAAGGCGAAGAACCCGTCCTTAGCGCGAAGGATCGCCGGCGCCCCGTCAGAGCCCCGCGTCACGATCTTGTGGTCGGCCTGGTACGAAACCGCGCCCTTCCACTCGATGTGAGTGACCGTCTCGATCACCGACGTCGAGAACGAGCAACCGCGGCCCGTGCGCTCGCGCTGGTAGAGCCCGAGCGCGAAGCCGTCGAGCAGCGCGAAGCCGGTCGAGTATTGGGCCTGGTATCCGCCCATCCGCAACGGCTCTCGAGGCGGCTCGCCGACCATGTTCATCAGCCCGCCGAGGGCCTGGGCCTGCAGCTCGCCGCCGACGATGTCGACGTAGGGCCCGATGTCACCGAAGAGGGTCGATCGGCCGATGACTGCCTTCGGGGCCAGGGTCAGGACGTCGGCCGGCGCCAGGCCCCTTCGCGACCACAGCGATAATTCACCCGACATCACGACGATATCGGCCTGGTCTCTCAGCAGGTCGCCGATGGCCTGGCGACCGGCTGAGGTGTCGGCGTCCGCCGTCACGACGGTCTTGCCGTCGTTCAGTGCGAAATAGGTGGCGGACAAATGACCGCCGGACGGGAGGTCCAGGTAAGGCGCGGCGTTCCGTAGCGGCGAACCGCCCTCGGGCTCAACCTTTATCACGTTTGCACCGAGTTGCCGAAGCAACCGTCCGCAGTACGAGCCGGAGATGCTCTCTCCGATCTCCACCACGGTTGTCGGCTGTTCGAACAGCGCGCTCAGCATTGGTACTTGACCTCCACGTCCAGCGACTTGTCGTTTCGGTCAGGCGCCCTGGCCGGCACCACGCTTGCCGGCCGCGAAGTCAGCCTGGGTGAATCCCTCGGGTCCCGCCTTCGGGCGGGCATTGGCAATGGCCGCCGACGTGTACTTGCTCAGTTCCATTGCTTCTTCCCAGCTGACGTTGACCATCTTGCGCAGCGCCTTCTTGCCCCAGTCCAGCAGGTAAGGATCAAAGGCGGACAGGTGCTCGGCCAGCTCGCTGGCGCGAGCGATCAGCTGGTCGTCCGGCACGACCTCGTTGACGATGCCCATTCGGTAGGCCGTCTCGGCGCTGATCCGCTTGGCCAGGAAGATCACCTCAGCGGCGTGCTTGGGAAGCACGCGGTTGATCAGCGCGGGGCCGGCAAGACCTGGCCAAGCTCCGAAGCCATACTCTGGCGTGCCGATCGTGGCCGACTCGCCCGCCACAGCAAGCTCGCAGTTGTGGATCAGGGTCGAGCCACCGCCCAAGGCGAACCCGTTGACGGCGGCGATGAACACAGCTGGGTGCTGACGAAGCTCCTCGTTGCACTCACCCCAGCTTCCGATCTCGCCACTGCCCTCGCGGTTGTCGCGCGGCGGACGATTCTGGCCTTCCACCAGGTCAACGCCGGCGCAGAACGACGGGCCGACACCGGTCAGTACAACGACACGCTTCTCATAGACCTCCTTCAGGGCCTGACGAAAGCGACGCTGCGCGGCGCTGCTCATCGCGTTGCGCTTCTCGGGGCGGTTGATGGTCATCAACGCCCAGTTGCCGTGATCCTCGACGAGGACGAGCTGGTCCTCGGGCGTCTCGGGCTTCTTCGGCTTGGCCTCAGTCACTTGCACTACCACCTTCGATTGGTTGGGTGTGGACAGGAATTTGCATTCGATTGCGAATGCGCATTTCAGGCACGCGCTCGGGGCGCCGCCTTACGAGTGATTCGGCGCGTCAGGTCAAACATTTAAGCAGCGGCCCACGTTGGTGTCGAGGATCCGACCGCTTCGATGCCCCGCTCCCAGAAGAGCGGATTTCCCTCGATCTGCAAAGGGAACTTGAGCCGTTGTACGGGCCCATTCGGTCCGGAATAGATCCGATCCTCCCAGGGGCCGTTCAGCGGCAAGTCGATCTCGGGTCCTTCGAGCGGTACGAATCCCTTGTTGATCAGGATTGCGGCTGTTCGGGCCAACGAGAGTCGGGATAGCGACCCGTGCCCCGTTTTGAGACGGCGGGTCAAGCCACGAATTGCGGCCGCGGCGAGTTGATATCCGGTGGCCAGGTCGAGTGCCTCGACCGGCAGGTGTCGCGGCCGTGACGCGTCGAGCTTGCGGCTTATCGCGGTCACCGGAACCCGGTGTTCGGGGTCGGCCAGCGCCCACTCCTGCGTCGCGTTGGCCAGGCCGCTGCTCCACTGCACCAATGTGTCGAAACCGCGACGCATCTGCCACGGGCCGTCCCAACCGTAGGCCCGTAAGGCCACCTCGACCAGGTCGGGCCGGACCTGGTACCGCTCCTCCGGCCTGATGAGCGAGTCGATGCCACCGGGTCGGTAGCCATGCACGAAGACGTCGGCCTCGGCGAGAAGGGATCGGAACCGCTCTTTGCCCTCAGCGCTACGCAGGTCGAGGAAAGTCCAGCGTTTGCCGAGCATCAGGTCATTGCCCCGCCCGAATGCCCCGCTCGACTCGTCCGAGCCGGGCGCTTCTATACGCAGCACCTCGGCTCCGCAGGCGGCCAGGAAGCGAGTGGCGAACGGGCCGGCCGCGACCCGGGTGATGTCAAGGACCTTGATCCCGGCCAGCGGCCGGCCCGGCGTCGGCTGCCAGGACCGCTCGGCGGACCCGAGCTCGTCGATGCAGGCGATCGGCTGAGCAAAGGCCGCTTGCCCGGCCGGGTGCGCCTGCCATTCCGCAATCGTCCGGCTCGCGGCCACCGCGGCTCCCGCGTCGACCAGGCGCTGCTCGATTTCATCCGCCGGGTACTTGGCGACGGTGACGGCTACTTCCTCCGGACTTTCGCCGACGCCGAGAGTGCGGGTTATGCGGGCTCGCAGCGACGGAAAACTGCCCTGCACGCGGAGCCACCGGTCGTCCGCCGTGGCGAATTCGGTCATCCACGGCGTAAGCGGATGAGGCGTCGGCTTGGTGCCGAGAAGGGTGGACGGACCGGGGGGCAGGTAGAACCAGGCGCTGGCCATGACGCGGTCGACGGTGGTCGCGGGCGCCGAGTGACCGCCGGCAGCCAATAGCTCGGCCAACGCCGCGCCGCACGCGGCGAAGACGGCAGCGGCGAGGTCGGTGACCGCGAACGGTGTGGGGAGGGTGCCGGGGGATTCGAAGCTCACTTCGGGTTGGAAGGCAGTGTCGGCACCAAGACCGGACCAGATGGTTGAAAAAAGCTCATCGGCTACGGGGAAGGTCGTTGACATTCCGGCCTCCCTACAGGTTGATGATGTGATCGATTGATCGCTTGCTTGTGCGAGGCAAGACGCAATGGGAAGTTCGAGTTCTCTGTTCCGTCCGCGGTCGAGCTTACTGTAGGATCGTCGTATGTCTAGCGTCGGCCGAGGGTCGACCTAGGCGAGCAGTGCAGCAGAACCTTGGTCACTCTGACGGACCGCTGCTGCCAGGCTCTGGAAGCAATTGACTCATCAAGGCAAGGTCGTCTTGCCATGTCAGCAGAAGGGGGTCAAGTGGATATTCGCGGAAAGGTCGCGATCGTCGGAGTGGGCCACTCCGAGCAGGGCACCCTGCCCGGAAGGTCGCCCGAGCAGCTGTCCATCGAGGCAATCAAGTCCGCCTTGGACGATGCGAAACTGACCAAGGAGCAGCTCGACGGTCTGATCACCTGTAAGTCGGTGCAGGGCGGTAACGCCGATGTGCAGGTTGGTCCGCTGTTCGGTCTGAGCCCGCAGTATTCGCAAACGCTCGACTACGGCACGTGCAACTTCTCGCTCCACCTGGCAGTCCAGGCAATCTTGACCGGAATGGCCGAGACGATCTGCCTGGTCTACGGCGCAAACGCTCGCTCGGGACGATTCAACTTCAGCGCGAGCGCACCGAACCTCGCCGGCGCCTCCGGCTTCGTGCACATTGCCGGTCAGGGCGCGATGGCGCTCCAACGTCACAAGAAGAAGTTCGGCACCACCGATGAGCAGTTCGGCATGTTCGCCGTCTCCGAGCGGGAATGGGCGCGGCTTAACCCGCTGGCGATCTTCCAAGATCCGCTGACGATCGAGGACTACCTGGCCAAGCCGTACATGGTCGAGCCGATGCGTCGCGAGGACGTCACGATGATCTCGGACGGTGGCGTTGCGCTGATCGTGACCAGCGCGGAGCGGGCCAAGGACTTCCCGAACAAGCCGATCTACATCCTCGGCATGGCCGAGCAGTCGGAGATCCGCGGCGACTACTTCGACGACTACCTGATGCGCCCGTTCCTGAAGAAGTCGGGCGAGCAGGTTTGGCGCAACACCGGCCTCAAGCCGTCCGACATCGACATCCTCTACATCCAGGACCCGACCGCGATGTGGGACCTGCAGATGGTGGAGCACTACGGCTTCGTCCCCGAGGGCGAGGGTGGCCCCTGGGTCGCCGAGGGTCACACCCGGCCCGGCGGCTCGCTGCCGCTGAACACCAACGGTGGTCAGCTCTCAGAGAGCTACATGTGGGGCTGGCTGCACATCGTGGAAGCTGTTCGCCAATTGCGTGGGACCGTTGAGCCCCAGCGTCAGGTGCCGAATCCGGAGCTCGCTATGTATTGCTCGACCATGACCTTTATGAAGGGCGCCTGCTCTATCATCGGGACCCACCAGTGAGCGCGCCGCGGCCCAAGCCGCTGCCCGACGTCAAGGCGCCTGACACCGCAGGCTTCTACGAGGCGGCCAAGCGCCACAGCCTGGTGGTTCAGAAGTGCAACAACTGCGGCGAGATGCGCTTTCCCCCGTTGCCGATCTGCTCGAACTGCTGGTCCAGTGATCAGGACTGGGCGGAAATCGAGCCGACCGGCACGGTGTGGAGCTGGGTCGTCTATCACCGCGCATTGGAGCCGTCGTTCGCCGACGAAATTCCCTATGCGGTCGGTCGGGTGAAGACGACGGCCGGACCGACGTTCACCGTCCGGCTCAACATCCCGATCGAAGAGATCGAGATCGACATGCCGGTCACGGCGACCTTCAAGGACGTCAACGACGAGGTCAGCTTGCTCGAATTCAGCAAGGCCTGACCGCACGGAGTACGTACTGGGCGGGCCTCGGAACTTTCGAGGCCCGCCCAGGATTATGATGGAGCAAGATCAGTTGCTTATTACCAGAAGGGGTCTGCGGTGAAGCTGCCTCGCTTCGATTACCGATCACCGGACACCGTCGACGAAGCCTTGGCGTTGCTCACCGAATACGGCGAAGAAGCGAAAATTCTCGCCGGTGGCCAAAGCCTGCTGCCCGTGTTGGCCATGCGACTTGGTGCCCCTCAGGTCCTGATCGACATCAACGGTATCGCTGAGCTGTCCGGCATCAGTGTGAACGGTGGTGCGAAGATCGCCGCCGCGTCCCGGCACCGAACGGGCGAGCGATCACCCGAGCTGGCCCGGGCGTTGCCGATCTTGCCGGCCGCGCTCGCCCACGTCGGCCACGATGCAATTCGCAGTCGGGGAACGATTGGTGGCAGCGTCGCCCACGCCGACCCGTCGGCCGAATTGCCGACAATCATGCGGCTACTCGACGGAGTTATCGTCATCCGTTCCTCGCGCGGGGAGCGGCGGGTCGACGCCGCATCGTTCTACGAGGGCTTTCTCATGACCTGCCTCGAGGCGGACGAACTCGTCGTGGCCCTTGAAATACCGCTTCCGTCCGCCAGCGCCGGGTGGTCGTTCGACGAGGTGAGCCGACGAAGCGGTGACTTCGCCCTGGTCGGCTGCGCCACCGTTGTCGACCTCGCGCCCGACGGGACCATCTCCGATGCGCGAATCGGTCTGTCGGGCGTCGCCGACATTCCCCACCGCGCGTCAGAAACCGAACAGTCACTGATCGGCGCGACTCCGGATGGGGCGACCTTGGCGGCCGCGAGCGTCGCGGTCGGCGACGCCATCAATCCGCCGGCTGATCTGCACGGCACCAGGGAGTACCGCAAGCACGTGGCCCGGGGGCTCGTGCGTCGCAACCTCGAACGGGCCGTAGCTAGAGCAAAGGGACAGGACTGATGAGCGAGCAGCAGGAGATCAACCTCAGGGTTAACGGGGCTGACTACAGCGGGACCTGCGAGTCACGTCGCACGCTGGTGGACTTTCTACGGGATGACCTCGAGCTGACCGGAACGCACGTCGGATGTGAGCACGGAGTCTGCGGCGCGTGCACCGTCTTGCTCAACGGCGAACCTGTCCGGTCATGTTTGATGCTGGCCGTCCAGGCCAACGGGGCCAGCATCGAAACCATCGAGGGCTTGGGAACTCCCGACGACCTGTCGCCGCTGCAGGACGCGTTCCGGCA
Source organism: Actinomycetota bacterium (assembly GCA_019241805.1). GTDB lineage: Bacteria > Actinomycetota > Actinomycetes > Mycobacteriales > Jatrophihabitantaceae > JAFAWL01. The sequence continues at coordinate 216 of JAFAWL010000464.1, read as the reverse complement.
GTCCCACAGCTTCCAGTGCGGCTTTTGCACGCCCGGATTCATGATGACCAGTCTGGCTCTGCTCCGCGAGAATCCGAATCCCAGCGAGGCCGAGATTCGTCATTGCATCTCGGGAAACCTGTGTCGATGCACCGGCTACCAATCAATCGTCGAGGGCGTGAAACTCGCGGCCAAGAACGGTCTGGGACGCAGTAGCGAGGTAGTGAGTTGACGACG